>CAIUQV010000492.1 GCA_903901375.1 uncultured Ignavibacteriota bacterium | reverse complement strand
TTTGAGAGGTCGTTCATCTTTTATATCTTAACCTACAAATATGCAACCCCTACGGGGTTGTAGAAGAACCTTATTGTTTCCGGCAAGAATGCCGGAACTACAAATTACCTTTGAGAGGTTGTTCATCTTTTATATCTTAACCTACAAATATGCAGCCTCTACGAGACTGTAATGATACATTATAACAATTATTTTAAACAAAATAACTATACTTTTAATTTTTCAAGTATTGCGTTGATTCTGCTGATTGTCTTTTCTTTGCCGATGATATCGAGAATTTCAAATATTCCGGGACCACCACTGACACCTGATGTGGCAAGCCGCAAAGGATGAATGACGTTTCCGTTACCGACATTCATATCGGCAGCAGTTTCATGTAGTACTTTTTCGAAATCTTCTTTTGAAGGGTTTTCAAAAGAAGAGATTTTCTCAGAATATTTCCTGAGGATTGCAGGAGAATCTTCTTTCCATCTTTTCTTTAATGCTGCTTCATCATACTCTGACGGTTCTTCGAAGAAATATGAACCTTTCTCATAGACTTCGTGTATGAATGATACTCTTTCTTTCATGGCATGAATTAATTTAAGTAAATATTCATCGGCATATTCATTTCCAGAGTACTTAGATATTTTTAACCCGTCCCGAAGCATTTGAATCAGTTCCTCATCGGATTTTCTTCTCAAATGCTCAGCGTTAAGCCAGTTAAGTTTTTCGATATCGAATACTGCACCAGATTTATTTACTCTGTCGAGAGAAAAACTTTTAATCAACTCATCTATATAATAGAACTCTTTATCGTCACCGGCTGTCCATCCGAGCAATGCGATAAAGTTAATAAGTGATTCACTTAGAAATCCTTTCTTTCTGTAATCTTCAACAGCTACATCACCCTGGCGCTTACTTAATTTAGAACGGTCAGGATTTAACAGCAAAGGTAAATGAGCAAAAGATGGCACTTCCCAGCCGAAGGCTTCGTAAAGAAGAACGTGTTTAGGAGTTGAAGGAAGCCATTCTTCACCTCTGATTACATGTGAGACCTTCATAAGATGGTCATCGATAACGTTTGCAAGATGATAAGTAGGATAATTATCTGATTTAATTAAAATCTGGTCATCCACTACTTCCCCTGAGAATTCCACATCACCTCTTACAACATCTTTAAACCTGATTACAGAAGCAGGGTCAACATTAAGCCTGACAACATGCGGAACTCCCTTTGATAAATTATCAGCAATTTCTTCTTCAGAAAGATGCAAACAGTGCTTATCATATTTCGTCTGATTAAGTTTCTGCTTTTGCTGCTCTTCGCGTAATGCTGTTAATCTTTCGGCAGAACAAAAACAATAATATGCCTTCTTCTTCTGAATCAGAATATCAACGTGAGTTTTATATATATCAAGTCTCTCGGATTGATAATATGGACCATAATCCCCACCTTTTTCGGGTCCTTCATCATAATCGAGCCCTGCCCATTTAAGAGTGGCAATAAGATTTTCAACTGCTCCTTCAACTTTTCTTGTCTGGTCGGTATCTTCAATTCTTACTATAAATTTGCCACCTGTATTTCGTGCAAAAAGATAATTGTACAATGCAGTCCGCAGATTCCCTATATGAATATAACCTGTCGGCGACGGTGCATATCTGACTCTTATTTCGTTATTTATCATATTATTTAATTTATCTTTGAGTTAATTCACCACAGAGCTCACAGAGTTAACAGAGCTTTGATAGTTATAAGGTATTATCTAAGACGATAACAAATTCGCCTTTTTCTTTAATCTTAGATATATCTTTATTCATTGCATCCACTCTGTTTCTGTATGTAGTTTCGTGTATTTTTGTCATTTCCCTTGAAACAGAAATATTCTTAGCTGCAAAATACCTATTTAATTCTGATATAGTCTTTTTTATCCTGAATTTAGATTCGTATATAACGATTGCCATCTTGATTTCACGAAGTTTCATCAAAACATTCTCCCTTCCTTTTAACGGTAGGAATCCCTGAAAGAAAAATTTCTTATTATTAAAACCCGATAAGACAAGAGAATGTATCAATGCGTTTGCTCCCGGAACAGGTATAACTTTGATATTGTTTGCAACACAGCTGGAAATGACAATAGACCCGGGGTCCGAGATTGCAGGTGTGCCAGAATCGCTGACAAGTGCTACAGATTTACCTGACTTAAGTTCTTCAATTAATAAATCCATTTTCCTGCTTTCAACCTGAGAATAATAACTAATCATCTTGTTCTGAATGTTATATTTCTTAAGCAAGACAGCTGTAACTCTGGTATCCTCGCAGGCTATTAAATCAACATTCTTCAGAATATACAAAGCTCTGAAAGAAATTTCATCAAGGTTGCCAATGGGAGTAGACACAACATATAGAGCACCTTTCTCTGTCTGATAATCAGGAAACTTCTCTTTAATTATAACATCGATATTAGATAAATCAATCATTCAATAATTTATGTATAGAAATATTTATATAAAATGTAAAAGGTTTAAAAAGAGAATTAACATTTTTTACATATTTGTAAAACCGATTTAATTAAATATTGTGAATAATGTCAGAAATAACTTAAAACCGTATATCTATTTTACATTTGATTTTGTGAATAGTATAACTATATTTGTAACAGACTTTATTATCTGATTACAGCTATGAAAAATTTCAATAATATAATAGACACAATATCACCACCTGCTCCATGGAAACTTCCTGTATTAATTGCACTTGGAGTTTTTACCGGATTACTGTTTTTAGTTTTTTATGTCGGGAACGCCACATCATATTTATCGGACAAACCTGAAACATGTGTAAACTGTCACGTTATGTTTCCGCAATACACATCCTGGCAGCACAGTTCACATGCAAGAGTTGCAACGTGTAACGACTGTCATGTACCGCATAACAACATAATCAGTAAATATATGTTTAAGGCGAGCGACGGCTTAAGACATACTGCTATGTTTACTTTAAGGTTAGAGCCGCAGGTAATAAAGATAAAAGAAGCAGGCAGAGAAGTTGTGGAAGAAAACTGCGAAAGATGTCATGAACATCTTCTTGGATACTACCATTCAACCGGCAGCGGAAGAGAGGATGAATCAAATGAAGAATCGGAAGTTATGTGCTGGTCATGCCATAAAGAAGTACCTCATGGAAAGGTAAGCAGTTTATCGTCATTCCCGAATGCGAGAGTACCTAAATTATCACCTGTATTACCTGAATGGTTAACAAAAGCACTTGAAAAGAAATAATATCAATTTTTAAATACATACTATGAAACTTTCAGAAAAAATTAAAGAGAAACCCTGGCTTGGATGGGTACTCTACGGAGCAACAGTAATTGTAGTATTCCTGATTGGTTTATTGGGAAGTTCTATCATTGAGAGAAGAAGTGAATCTAATCAGATTGTTCAGAATGTTAAACCAATTAAAGACTGGGAACCAAGAAATGAAGTATGGGGAGAAAATTATCCCAGGGAATACGAAACATATTTAGCAACACAGGATACGAGTTTTGCCAGTAAACATGGCGGCTCTGCAAGGATTGATATGCTGGAGCGTTATCCTGATTTAGTAGTGCTCTGGGCTGGTTATGCATTCTCAAGGGATTACAATCAAAGCCGCGGACATTATTTAGCAATAAAAGATATAAGAAATACACTGAGAACTGATGTACCGCAACCTGCAACATGCTGGACCTGTAAAAGTCCCGATGTACCAAGATTAATGGATCAGTTAGGGATTGCAGAATTTTACAAAAAACCCTGGAAAGAACTTGGTTCTGAGGTTGTAAATTCAATCGGTTGTCAGGATTGCCACGATAACAAGACGATGAACTTAAGAATTTCAAGACCTGCATTAGCAGAAGCATTCAAAAGACAAGGTAAAGACATAACTAAATCAACTCACCAGGAAATGCGTTCATTAGTTTGTGCACAGTGCCATGTAGAATATTATTTCAAAGGAAAAGAAGAGAAATATCTGACATTTCCTTGGGATAAAGGATTTACTGTTGAAGATATGGAAAAATACTACGATGAAGTTGAACACGTAGACTGGGTACACAAATTAAGCAAAGCACCAATGCTGAAAGCACAGCATCCTGATTACGAGATATTCCAGATGGGAATTCACAGTCAGAGAGGACTTGCCTGTGCAGATTGCCACATGCCTTATAAGAGTGAGGGCGGCATTAAATTTACAGACCATCATGTACAGAGTCCTTTAAACAACATTGCTAATTCATGTCAGGTCTGCCACAGAGAAAGCGAAAATACATTGAGAAATAATGTTTACGACAGACAGGACAAAATTTTTGAGTTAGGTAATTCAGTTACAAACGTACTTGCAAAAGCACATATCGAAGCAAAGATTGCATGGGACAATGGAGCAACGGAAGAGCAGATGAAACCAATTCTTAAACTGATAAGACAGGCACAATGGAGATGGGATTTTGTTGGAGCATCTCACGGAGGTTCTTTCCATGCACCGCTTGAATGTGCAAGAATACTTGGGAATGCTATTTTAAAAGGACAGGAAGCAAGAAATCTTCTGACTGAATTATTAATTAAACTGAATGTAAAAATACCAGTGCAAATGCCGGATATTTCTACAAAGATAAAAGCACAGGTATATATTGGACTAAATATGGATAGTTTGTATAAAGCAAAATCCGTATTTTTGAACGAAACAATTCCTCAATGGAATAAAGCGGCTAAGGATAAGGGATATACAATTTCAGGTTACTAAACAAACTTTTAGAGAATTACATCCCCCTTTACGTATGTTTGTAAAGGGGGTTTTTTATAAATACAAATTATTTGAACGTGAAAAGACTTTTACTTATTATTTTACTGATTACTGTTACCGCATCATTCGCACAGGATAACAAACCAAGCGGTAAATTCAATGGTGTTTTATTCGGAGATTACTTTTATAAAGCAGACGGAGATTCGTCAGGCAGTTCAGGTCAGTATTCACCGTATGGAAAAGATGTGCAGGGGTTTACTATAAGAAGAACACGTCTGCATTACGAACATTATTTCAATAATGATTTTACGGGGAATTTTGGGATAGAAGCAAACGATGTCACTAAGATTGACAATAAAATGAGTTTCATTATTTATGATGCTAACTTTGAATGGAAGAATGTAGTTAAGAACTCAAGTATTTTATTCGGTCTGATGCCGACTCCGATGTTTGTCTGGGGTGCTTCAGAATTAATGTATGGTTACAGAGGGATTGAAAAAACAATAGCAGATAAAAACGGATTAGGATCAGCAGTGGATATAGGAGTAGCATTACGAGGAAAGTTTGATAAAGATGGTAATTTTGGTTATATGGCTTTGATTGGAAATGGAAAAGGGCTGAGACCCGAAGTTTCGAAATATCCGAAATATTACGGACAGTTATACGCAAGATTTTTCGGCAGTTTTGTTGCTGAAGGTTACTTTGATTATCAGTCAGGAGTGAATGACCAGTACAGATATTCAGTAAAAAGCGTTATTGGATACAAATCCAAGCACAATGAATTTACTTTAGAACCTGTATTTCAGTTCAGAAACAATGCGATAACAGGAACGGATGCACAGAATCCGTTTGGTTTTTCGGTTCATTCAAAATACAATTTACTCCGAAAGACAGATATGAATGAAACAGAAGTGATAAACATATTTGCAAGGTACGATTACTTTGACCCAAACAGCAATAACGGGCAATCAGGATACAGAGAAAACTTTATAAACGCCGGGATAGATTTTTTACCGTTCCCTAA
>CAIUQV010000491.1 GCA_903901375.1 uncultured Ignavibacteriota bacterium | reverse complement strand
TTCCAGAGTTTTCTTAACTACGGCAGCAGTGTTGTTAATATTGTTGACTACTTCATTCATTTGATTGATCAATGAAGAATCAAACAGTTTAATCTGACCAAATTCAGTTACTGTATTCTTGAATGCTGTTAAGTTCTTTGCATGTTCATCATTAAGCTGTTTTGTAAGCTTAATGTAATCATAAATCATCTGAGCATCTTCTTTTGACATAGATTTTACATTACCTGCACCTGTTAATCCAATAAGCAGCTGTTCGTTAGATGACTTTATTGCATCCAGCATTCTTGTCTGTAACTGGAACTGATTGTAGAACTGGTATTCCTCTTCAACATTGTTTACTTCTTCTGTTATAGCCTGATACTGAAGTCCCTGTGTTTCGAAAACTGTACCAAAAAGCTTGCCGATAGCAAGAATAACGATTGATTTAATTTCGAAAGGTACTGAGAATCCAAGGAATATTTCTTTACCAAGCTGAGTAGACAGAAGCAGAATAGCAGCACCAAGTAAAGGCATTGCAGTTGCAATTGAGTCAACAAGTCCACTATAATTATCAACGGTTCTTGTAATGATTTCTTCTGACGGACCTTTTAAAGTGATTTGTTTTTTCAAACTTAAATTACTCATCCATGCGAATACCATAAACAAAGCAAACGCTGCGAACGGTAACCACCAGAATTGAAATGCCATGACACCACTCATTTCAATCTTAAAGAAACTTCTGAACATATTCTGAGCAACATCACCTAAGACAGGTACATGTGCGACATCTATGAATAATGAGAGGAACAAAACCAAGATAGAAGGAATAAGTGATTGAAGGACATCTTTCGTCCCTGCCCTACTAATTCTGCTAAGGTTCTTCTCGACTAAATACTTACGTATTTCTACGATTTCAGAGAAACCTTCTTTTAACTGACTAATCTTAGCTTCAATTTTAGAAGCTTTTGCCGTGGCGTTTGGGTCCGCAAACCTATCTTCGCCTTTTATTGTATTATCTGCCATAATTAACTTATATTTAATAAAACAAAGTTGAAGTAAACTGTTAACGTAATATAAAAAACATATATATTACAAACAACGAAATAATCGCTGAATACAATTATTTTAAAATCCCCAAAAAAACACTCAAATTAAATCTTCATTAAACTTTTCATAGGCATTAATTATTTCTTTTACGAGTCTATGCCTGACAACATCAGTTTTGTTGAAATATACAAAAGATACGCCTGCAATACCCTGCAAAATCTTTTCCACCTGTATCAGCCCCGAATTTTCTTTTTTTGGTAAATCAATCTGAGTAATATCCCCGTTTATAATTGCTTTTGAATTAGGTCCAAGTCTTGTGAGAAACATCTTCATCTGCATTGTTGTAGCATTCTGAGCTTCATCTAAAATTACAAATGAATTATTTAAAGTTCTTCCTCTCATATAAGCAAGAGGAACAATTTCGATAATATTCTTTTCGAGGTAGCTTTGCAGTTTTTCATTCGGCAACATATCTTCCAGAGCATCCAGCAATGGTTTCAGGTATGGGTCAATTTTTTCGGATAAATCACCGGGTAAAAAGCCCAGACTTTCCCCTGCTTCAACTGCAGGCCTAGCAAGCACTACTTTAGAAACGTGCTTATTCACAAGAGCAGAAACAGCGAATGCAACAGCAAGATAAGTTTTACCTGTACCGGCGGGACCGATAGCAAAAACAATTTCATTATTCTGGATTGCATTAAAATAATCGAGCTGAGTAGGGGTTTTGGGTTTAACAAAATCATTTTTATTGACAAGTATTATTTCGCTTTTATCCCCGTTAACAGATGACTTTGATTTATTTTTTCCTTCACCGGAGATCAGATGAAAAACCAAATCAATATCTTCTTTAGAAATATAACCCTGACGTTTAGTAAGAAAAATTAATTCTTCAATGATTTTGACTAAGAAACCAGAATCGGTTTCGCCGTTACTTTTTATAAAAAGGTTTTCTCCCCGCAATACAAACATTGCAGAGGGAAATAATTCTCTCAGGTAATTAAGATTAATATCATTAACTCCGCCAAACGAGAGAATATCAATACCAGAAAGTGATATATTTGTTTCCGTAATGTAATTATTAATTAAATTGTTAAATTTAAAAAAGCCTTTACGCTTTCGCATAAAGGCTTTTGAATATTCAAGAAACTAAAATTATTTCTTCTTTTCTTCTTTTTTAGGTTCTTCTTTTTTGACGTCTTTCTTTACGTCTTTCTTTTCGTCTTTCTTAACGTCTTTCTTTACGTCTTTCTTTTCGTCTTTCTTTACATCTTTCTTCTCATCTTTCTTTACGTCTTTCTTTTCGTCTTTCTTAACGTCTTTCTTTACTTCGTCTGTGCTGACTTTTTTCTTTCTTGTATATCTGTATTTCTTTGCTTTTAATTCTGCTTTTTTCTTTAAATCTTCTGTTAAAGCAGGAACTTTAAGAACCTGACCTGGATAGATTAAATTTGGGTTCTTGATTGTTTTAGCAACTTTCGGAGGTGCATTGACTACGCCTTTTTCGTTTGCTTCCCAAAGTACGGGCCACATCTTAACGTTGTTGTAGATTTCTTTCTTTCCTGCGATTTTGTATAAGCAGTCACCCTTTACGACTGTGTAGCCAGATTCTTTCTTAACTTCTGACCATGCATCTAAAGCGGCTTTCATTTTCTTATATCTATCGAAAAATTCAGGTAAGCATTTAATTTTTGATGCTTCGATTTCTGCGAACATCTTTACTGCATCTTCTTTTTTACCTTCTTTTTTGTTGATTGTTTTTTCAACTGCTTCAAATTTCTTTCTGAAATCTGCGACACCTGATTTTGTTGAACCAACTGAAGCATAAAGATCTTCTTCAGCTTTTACTAAAGCTGCATCTTTTTCTGCATTCTTTGTTTTTGCAGCAGTTATATCTGCATCTAATTGTGCAAGTTTACCGGTAAGTTCTGTTTTCTTTGCGGTATACTCATCCATTTGCTTTTGCCATTCTTCCTCTGTCATCTCTGGTGCTCCTTCGTCTTGTGCAAACGCTGCTATTTTAACACCAAGGGTTAAGGAGAGAACTAGTAAAGCTACTAATAATTTATGAAATTTCATTTTGTTAAAATCTCCTTTTAAAATTTTGTTTAAAATTTGTGTGTTTAAAATTAATCAAAGATTATTTGCAATTTGCTTTTGCTTGATCCGTTTGTTTCTGGAAATCTTTGATCTTTGCATCTTTATCAGCAATTTGCTTCAATAATGCAGTTCTTTCAGCTTCTTTTGCATTTGCTTGACTCTGAAGCGATTCAACTTCTGCTTTTAAGTCATTTAATTGTTTCAGTTGCTCTTCGCTTACACCACCGCATCCAGCTATTAAACCAGAAAGGAATGCTACGGTAAGAAGAACAAAGAACATGTTTTTAATTCTTGCCATTTAATACCTCCGATATTTTAAGGCGTTTTTAAAAAAATAGTTAATTAACATTACAAATATATAACTATTGTTTATATTTGTCAAGTCATATTCTAAAAAAGTGGACAGTATTATGTATTAAAAAATGGACAGGGGAAAAAGCCTAAAATGAAGAGATTTTAATGAAAAGCCTTTAACATATAATAAGTTCAATGTTAAAGGCTTTATTATAAAAACAGATTATCGTTTATCGCACTCCATGCATCATCTTTAATAATGGTTTAATCAGAACAAAAAGAATAATAGAACTGATACCAGCCATTGCTACAAATATATAAAAGAAGTCTACTGTAGTATTGATATGAAATAAACCAAGCAGTATAGGTTTATAATTTTCTGTCGGGAAGAAAGAGCTTAAGACACCTGATAACTTAAAAGAAGTACCGAGTGATAAAAACCAGACAGCCATAAGAACAGAACCGAACCTTATCGGCGCAAGTTTAACAATCATTGAAAGTCCGATTGGTGAAAGTGACAATTCTCCTATTGTTAATACGAAGTACATTATTATAAGCCACAACATTCCGACTTTAACACCCGGAGCAAGAACATTAACAGCAATAGCAAGTATCAGCCATGCGATTGCCATTAATATTAAACCGAGTGCGAGTTTAAATGGTATAGAAGGTTCTTTATTTCCCTTAGCAAGAAAAGTCCAGACAATTGCCATTAAAGGAGCAAAAGAAACTATGAAGAGCGGTCCGAAAGCCTGAAAGACAGACGGAGGGATACTCCATCCAAAGATAGAACGGTCAACAGCATTGTCTGCAAAGTATGTAAGTGAAGAACCGATTTGTCCGAATGCAATCCAGAAAATCATCGTGAAGACAACGAGAATGAACATTGCAACGATTTTCTGTTTTTCAATTTTATCAAGAGTTCTGTCAGTTATAATAGAAAGCGGAGCCGTGAAGAAAGTGGCATAAATGAATGAACCGATAATATCTGCATTCAAAGCAAACTTGAAGACAACAAAAAGAATCACGAACACTACAGCATTTATGAAAATCTGTTTTCCGCTGACACCTGTTGTTTCAGTGTTTTCAGCTTTAAGTTTTGCCGGAGGGACAGCACCAACGGGTGAACCGTCGGGCTTAACAACGTATTTGTTTTTAAAAGGAATAAATATTATCAAACTTAAGAGCATACCAATACCTGCTGCAAAATATCCCCATTTAAAATCTGCGATGTTGCCTGTGTTTCCGACCAGACCGCATATAATAGGAGCGAGCAGGCCGCCCATATTAATACCCATATAGAAAATTGTAAAAGCAGAATCAATACGTTTATCACCTTCGGGATAAAGCTGACCGACCATTGAAGAAATATTCGGTTTAAAGAAACCGTTTCCTAAACACAGAAAAAACAAACCAGTATATAATAATGCAGATGCAAGTGGTTTATTTGCATACAAAAGTCCGCTTGAGAAAAGAACAAACTGTCCTACTGCCATTAAAGCACCGCCAGTAATAATTGATTTTCTGTTTCCGAAATAGCGGTCTGAAACAAAGCCGCCAATCAAAGCAGTAATATAAACCATACCTGTATAATTACCGTAAATCAAATCTGCGAATGTTTTATCAAAACTCAAAGCCTGAATCATATATAGATAGAACACTGCCTGCATTCCGTAGAAACTGAAACGTTCCCACATTTCAGTGAAGAAGAGCAGAAAGAGTCCTCCCGGATGTCTAACTTTTTCTGTATTATTCATTTTGTATAATTGATGTTTATATTAATTTTCTTTCAATGCTTTTTCTTTAGCACTAAGTTCAAGTCCGTGTGCATTAGGACCCATTTCATTTCGTCTTAACATAAATGCGAAGAACAATCCAAGGAAACCGAGAATTGAGAATATCCACATACCGAGTCTGTATCCTGTAGGATTTGTTGCACTTGCACCTGAGAAATCATTTGCCCATCCAATCATAAGATTAAAACCAAACAGACCTATGTTCTGAATCATAGTCATTAAGCCGTAAGCAGTACCGAGTTTTTCTTCCTTAACTACCAATGCAACGGATGGCCACATTACAGCCGGAATAAGAGAAAAAGCAAAACCCATCATAGCCATAGGAATGATAAGTTTAAAAGGTATAACAGCTTCTTCTATACCAAAGAAAGGCATATTAACGTGAATACCTCCGTTTAATCCTATTGATGAAGCTAAATCAACGTTGTACCCCATTATTAAATAAACAGGAATAATAGTTACGGAACCAAGCATCATTAATAAAGAACGTTTTCCGATTTTATCAGAAAGCAAACCGAATAAAGGTGTGAATATCATTGCGGCTAAAGTAAGAATACTTGAAAGGTTTCCGCCGACTTCGCGTGTTGTGCCGTGTGCTTCCTGGAAGAACTTGATAGCAAAAGTCTGGAACGGAAACATTGCAGAATAAAAAGTTACGCATAAAGCAGTGATGAACCAGAAAGAGACTCCGAATCTGAAAAGTTCTTTGAATTCGATTTTATCCTGTGAGCCGTCTTTAGGCATATCATATTTCTTTGTGGAATAGACATCGAGAAAATAATAGAAAATGATGCAGACAACTGCGAATATACCTGCGGCGACAGTTATCATTAAAGGTTTTTGCCAGTTGTCAAAAAATGACTTTGCAATTGTAGGAGAATTCAAGGCAAGGAATGAACCAAGTCTTGCAACAGTTAAGTTAATACCGAAAGCAAAAGAAAGTTCTTTACCTTTGAACCAGCGGGCAATGATAGTAGTGATAGCAACAATCATAGATTCAGCACCGAGACCAAAGATTAATCGTCCGGTTGCCATAGTTACAAGTGAACCATTAATTGCAGTTACAACAGCACCAATCATAATAAGAACAGTAAAGATGAAAACAGATTTTCTTGTACCGATTTTATCGATAATTACACCGCCGATTAAAACCATTATGATATTCGGGAAGCTGTAGATTGCATTTAGTAAACCAATGTTAGAGTCTGAGAATCCCAGCTGTTCTTTGAGCAAGTCAGCAAGGGGGCTGATACTGTCATAGATATAATAATTACCGAACATCGCAAGGCTGATAAGAATCAGAGCAAGCCAGCGAACGAAAGAAGTAGGCTGTCCTTTAAGAACTTTAGTATCTGTCATAAGATTAAATAATATTTAAATAAAACAATTCTGCAAATGTATGTATTTTTATCAGAATGTGAAATGTTTAAATAAGCGATAATAAAATTTATTAAAATCCTTTAAAGAGAATCATGATTAACATTACAAATATTTAGATAGACGTAAAGAGACATCCACGAATTACACTAATTAAACGAATTACGCTAATTAGAAAAAGTACATCATTATATATCTGACTAGAAGGAAAGTTGTTTTTGAATTAAGTGAAAGAATAAAACAGAATGTTTAATCTTGGATTTGTAAAAAGGAATTATTATTTTAGTTAAAGAAATATAGAAGAAAAGTTTATTTATGTATTTGAATATATGGAACTTTTTTGGGATACTTGATGTTTAAGATGATATGACAGCAAGAGATTCAAAATATATTGGATTACCGAGATTTAAGTATATTTTGAAGAATAAAATCGGAGTAAATTATTACTCACCGCAATTCCACCGCATTATCACCGCACTTTAGTACTTAAACTACCGCATTACCACCGCACACTAACCGCATTTCAGAGCATAGACTCATCATAAGGTACCGCATTATTGTCGAATGGCAGAGCAAAGGGATGAAGGATTCTTGTATTATTGTTGTAGTGGCTACCATGCTATTTTGAAATATATTACCCATTATTGACAAATAATACAATATTTTGAAAAAACTGGAGTGACTTAAGACATCGTAAGATTTTGATAAGGATAAATGTATTTTTGCTAGAATAAGTTACTACTTTATGATTTTAAAAGATATTAAAGATTTAAATCAAAAACCCGGGGTGAGCCGGGTTTTTGATTGAGTTATTAAATTAAGCATTCAGTTGTTCTATTTACTTTTATTGTTACTGCTTCCTTTGCTTCCGTTATTATTGCTTCCTTTGCTGCTGCTATTACTGTTTCCTTTGCTGCCGTGATTATTACTTCCTTTACTGCTGTTATTACTGTTTCCTCTGTTTGAATCTTTGTAAGTATTTGACTCCCTGTTTTTAGAACTCTCTCTGTTCGGAGAATTTCCTTTGGAAGTATTGCTTTCCTGATTCTTGTAAGTGTTATTCTCTTTTTTAGTAGAGCCAGTATTATCTTTTGGTTTAGTACCTGAATTATTTTCTTTCTTCTCGGTACCAGATTTTGATTCCTTATTTTTATAAGTGTTATTTTCTTTCTTAGTACCGTTATTGTTTTCTTTCTTAGTACTTGTATTATTTTCGTTTGTTGAAGTGCTATTCTTTTCTTTTGTATTATTATCTTTTTTCCTTGTGGAATTACTATTAGTAGTAGTAGTAGTTCCGTTATTTTCCTTCTTCTTCACGGTACTTTTTTTAGTATCATCAGATTTGATATCGATTCTATAAACACTAATAGAATTATTATCAACCTTTGTAATACCTTTTACGCTGTTATAGTTAATTTCTTTCGGGTCGATTTTTACTCCAGTATTCTTTTCAATAGTCTGGACTTTCGGACCGACATTGATTATGCCTGAGCCATCGCTTTTAATGATAGCTTTATTCTTTGAGATACTGAGAATATCCGCGTATTTACTTTTATCTACAACAACATCTTTATTAATCTTTTCAGTGAATCTGTTTCTGTTTACGAAGACCCAATGATGATGGCGACCGTTATGGTAGTATCTGTCGTGATGTCCATATCGACCGTGGTGATGCCAGTTGCGGCACCTTGGATAAATCGGATACCATCCTATATAAGTCGGAGTATAACTCCACTGCACCCAGCAAGGAGCCCAGTATCTTCCGGGCATCCAGACCCAGCCCCACAAAATATCATAAACCCATCTGCCATAATGGTAAGCCGCCCAACCCCAGTCGTAATCTGTAGCCCAGACCCATCCGCTGTAAGTATAAACCCATCTGCCTTCGCTGTAAGGAGACCAGTCCGGACCCATATTGCGAGGTTT
The DNA here is from genome assembly GCA_903901375.1 of uncultured Ignavibacteriota bacterium. GTDB lineage: Bacteria > Bacteroidota > Ignavibacteria > Tepidaquicellales > Tepidaquicellaceae > CAIKZJ01. Next base: position 1,133 of record CAIUQV010000491.1, on the reverse strand, counting down.
CCATACATTAATAATTCTGACGTTTGTAACTTCTGTTTTAACGCTTTCCGGGTCACCCGAATCATCGTCAAGGTCACTTTCCTTAATAGTAACCCAATCACCGTCTTTATTAAGGTCTTTGTATAATTCTTTATAGTTGGTATTTTCATCGAACAAATCATCTTCATCGTCTACAGTATCTATTACAGTAGTAGATAATTGTTCGTTATTAACCTGAGCGTAAGACGGAAATGCTAAAATTGATAGAAAAAGAGCGAAAAGCCCTGATTTCACCAACATAATAATGTTATTTTTGTCCATTTGTGACCCCCTTCTGTTTATATATATGACAAACTACATAAGTAAATGGTTTAACGGATAATTGTCCGAACAAAATATTTAATTAAAGTTAGTCTAATGCTCACAAATCAGTAACAAAAAAGTATTCACAAATCTTCAATAATATCTTTATCCCTTAAACGAATAATATATAATATAATACAAATAATAAACTGCAAAAAGAAACCCCTTCCCCTGTTAAATACAAGAGAAGGGGTTTATGTATAAAATTAAATTGTATTAATTTACAAATTGCTTAGCGTAGTATTTTGCAGTGAGCTTTTCGCCTGTAGCTTTTTCAATCATATCATTCCAGTAATATCTTGCACCCGGAGCGAATACTTTATCCTGAAGATATTTGCCAACTTCCGGTTTACCGACGAAGCTCTGGTTCTTAGTATCGGCAGCTTTGAGAATGTTAGTGCCGATATAATTATACAACTGAGATGCGAGTAATTCGCCTAAATGGTAATTGTGATAATAACACGGATAGGCGGCAATATGAATCTTTGTAGCCCAGTCTGGTTCGTTTCTGTCTTTAGGTCTTTTCAATAACTGATATTTTTCTACCAAGTCCCACCAGAGTTTATTTAAATCCTGGTCAGGATTTTCGTACATAGATTTTTCAAAGCGGTACATAACCTGTGACCAGCGTGAGAAGACGAGCTGCTGAAGTTTTAATGATTTGAAAGCATCATCCGAAATTTTCTTTGCTTCATCTTCGGAAACAAGTTTCATATCTTTCATCCAGGTACCGTTTGAAGAGAACCTTCCGAATATCATAGCGATAGCTTCAGTAGTGAAAGTATGAGCAG
>CAIUQV010000490.1 GCA_903901375.1 uncultured Ignavibacteriota bacterium | reverse complement strand
GGGAAGAGTGTTATAAGCGGATTCCCATCCGGTAATATTATCTGTGTTATAGACTTTATAAGACATACAACAAAATAGCAGAAATCGGAAAAAGTAAAACGGGATAAATTACTGACAGTTTTGGGAAAAGATATAGGATGTGGTTCACAGAGTTTCACAGAGAAGTCACAGAGAGCACAGAGAAAAGATTTATATAGTATTTATGAACTGGGATACCTTAGATATCAAGATTGATGACGAGATTATTATATCAGAAATATTATATTTTTAATACAGGATAATTTTCAGTACTTCATTGACAGCAAATTTATCGAATACTTTTTCTCCGATTTTACATTCGCCGCAGTTTCCTTTGACGCAATAGAAATTGTGGAGATGAATGAGTCCCTGCGACTCGCATACATTAGCGGGTTTGAGACTAAGCTGTTTTGTCATTACATCGAGTACTTTATTTTTGCTGTTATCTTTTGATGACTGGTAAGTTTTCTTTACTTTGATGAAAAGGTCTTCGTCGCTGAATTCCTTTGAGTACAGGTACATAAGCGGGATTACTACGTTAACAATAATATCGAAAATTCGTGACTTCCCTATTACGTTGTTTTCATTATTAGACTTTTTCCCGAAATCGTAATGCTGCTTCCAGTATTCAGAAAATTCGATTTCAAGGAATAAAGAAGTTAGGTCTTTGAACACGCCGCTGCTGTTTTTAAAGCAAAACACTACTCTTTTAAGAAAGTCCGATTTTATGATTTCGAGCATAAATGCAGAGGCATAGGCAATGCGCAAAGTTGGGAAGTTCATCGGTCTAAGGCGGAAGAAATGCCATTCTGCCCCGTTCATAGAATCAAACTTTAAAAGCGGCTGAAGTTCATTCCAACGAGAGATTAAATTCTTCGGATACTCAGTTTTATTTCCGGTGAGAAATCCTGCGGCACCGAAGAGAACAGAATCTGCGTCGGATATAGTATTTATGTACTTTTTTGATTTCTTTAAATCAATAAGCTTTGACAAATTCAAGAACTGTGTTTTATTCTTTGAAAAGCCGAGGGCTTCGAAAGTGAATTCAAGAAATACTTTCTCCCATACATCTTTCTTTGAGGAAATGTGCAAATCTTCTGAAAGAACATTTATCCGAGATTTAATCCTGCCTGCCCTGTAAACAAGACGAGCCATTCCGACATCCTTTATCCATTCTTTTTTAGCGTCTGAGTTAACACTGCTATTGATATCAAAACAAGGAAGTTTAAATTCAGGTGAAGGGTTATTAATGATATCCTTCCAGATATCGTGTATTGACGAGGATAGAAATTCGGACAATATTACGGTTGGTATTTCCCTTTTACTTTGCGACTTTGAAGATACGGGAAAGTCTTCTTTCCAGAAAGCGACGTGCAGAATGACTTTGTTATACTTAGGGTCCTTTTTATGATTATGAACATTCCAGTCGTTAACAGACTGGTGAATTTCGACATCACCGGAGTAAACGACATTGTCGATTTTGATTAATGCGTCAGAGAAATCAGCGCCTGAATCTGAATTTGGGATTCCATAGTTAATAATATTAACTGATTTTCCATCGGTGGTTTTAACGTCATTATAGTAAGACGGATTCAACCAGATGCGGGAAATGAAGTTCTCATTTAGGGTGAGTTTTTTCATTAATAGTTTTGAATTATTTCCTTAAATTACATAAAATATTACTTTAAATAAATAAATTAAAAAAATGTTAAAAACCGGATTAAATTTATTGTTTGCAGCTTTAATTGTATTTATGATTTCATCTTGCGGAAAGCAGGAAAAAGAACTTAAAACCGAAGAAGAATATTTAACGAGTGCAAAGAGCCTTTATGACAGCGGGCTTGTGAAGAATGACAACGAGCTTTTTAATCAATCGATTAAAAAATATCAGGAATTTGTTGCTAAGTTCCCAAACTCAGAGAAAGTTCTTTTTGCGTATAATCAGATTGCAGGAATAAACTTTGATAACTTAAAGAATTATCCTGAAGCAATAAACACTTACAAAATTGTTGTTGATAAGTATCCAGACAAGAAGGAAGCAAAGCAGTCATTGTTTATGATAGCTTTTATATATGACGAAACGATGAAGGACAAAGAGAATGCAAAAGCATTTTACAAGAAATTTATAGAGAAATATCCAACGGATACAGACCCTAACGACAAAATGACAGAATCTGCGAAGAGAATGCTTGAAGTACTTGAGTCGGGTAAATCGATTGAAGAATTAATTCTGCAGAATTCGGACAATAAGACAACAGATAAGAAGACAGAAACAAAGCAGGAACCCGTAAAAGAAGAGAAAAAGACAGAAGTGAAAAAGACACAGACGATTGATGATGCAACAAAAGATGCACCACCTGACACAAAGAAGAAGTAATTAAAACAATATTATAATGCCGTTTCGTTTATATTAAGCGGAACGGCATTTTTTATATGCATATATTAAATTGGAAAGCAAAACTGAATATACAAAATATCTGAACCCGTCGGCACTTTCGAAATTAGCCAACCTTGAACTGAAGGCAAAGTTTGTGGTAGAAGGATTTATGACAGGGCTGCACAAATCACCATACCATGGATTCAGTGTTGAGTTCGCAGAGCACAGACAGTATATGCCGGGAGATGACCTAAAGCATCTTGACTGGAAAGTTTTTGCTAGGACGGATAAGTATTTTATTAAGCAGTACGAAGAAGAAACTAACCTCAAGGCATACATTCTTCTTGACATAAGCAAATCGATGGACTTTTCGTATTCGGGAATGAACAAGGCCAAAGGTTTGAAGAATTTATTTTCGAGAGGCACAAAATCTCAGGAAGGTATAACAAAGCTTGAATACGGTTCTTACATTGCTGCTTCGCTTGCATATTTAATGCTTTTACAGAGGGATGCGGTATCTCTCACAACATATGATACAAGTATAAGGAAATTCATTCCTGCGAAATCTACAAAAGCCAACCTGAAACTAATACTGAAGGAATTATCTGATATAAAATCAAGTGAAGCAACGGGAACGGCAAACTGTCTGAACACAATAGCTGACAAGATAAAGCGCAGGGGGATAATAATTATTATCAGTGATTTGTTTGATAATCCTGACGAGGTTATTAAATCGCTGAGACATTTCAGGTACGACAAGAACGAAGTAATATTATTTCAGGTATTAGACCCTGTCGAGATGTCGTTTCTTGATTCAAATCCGGTAAGACTTGTAGATTCCGAAACGAAAGAGGAGATATTTTCACAGCCATACGACGTAAAGAAAGAATACAGTGAAATTGTGAAAAGGTTCATTGACAAATACAAGAGCGAATGTACGAAAAACAATATTGATTATGTATTGCTTACTACAGATACACCATTTGACGTATCTTTATTAAAATACCTTAATAAGCGCAGGAAAAGTTACTAATATCTGATTTTAGTCCTTTCATCATACATTGGAGTAGTCAAACGATAGTCTCCAAATCCTGTATAATCAACAAAAATATACTGTCTGTTAATATCATAGTAAGTCCAGACCTCATACGGTTTTGAATCTGCTTCAAAAGGATGCCTGTCAATCTGGCTGGGATTGCCATTAATAATGAAAACCATACCCATATCAGTTTTCCATCCATCAACATAATGCGAATATCTTTCGTTAGCGATTCTAATCCTGTTATAATATTCAATCATAAGTTCATTCTTAGAAGTTTTAGGAGAAGGGTCTACGCTTTTCCAGAACTTCATAAATCTTTTAAGTTTTTCTTCGCTTGATTTTGCATTCTTGATATAATCCAGTTCACTTGATTTTGCGATGTATAAAAGCTGATTAACTGCGTTATCCAGGTCTTTAACACTTATCGGTACATCTGACCACGCACAGGTAAACCTTCTTTCAGCTATTTTCTTGTTTCCGTCATAAACTTCCATTCTAAGATTACCAAGCGTATATTTATCGGTGTAAAGTTTCTGAATAACAGAGTTACTACCAATTTTAAGGTCTATAAAAATCAGAGAATCAAAGACAGTTTTATCTCTATCGTCGATTACTTTAATACTAACAGGTTTGCCTGATACTTCTGACTCAGTCCTATTCCAAACGTCTGTGAACACATAATAGAAATCAAGCGTTCCGACATTACTGTTTATAATAGGAGTAATTTCCTTTTCGCCCTGCGGGTCGATGTTATACTGCGAAAGGAGCATAATATCAGAGCTTATAACTCTATCAACCAAAGGGTTTTTAACGATAAAGGATGTTTCTTTTGTAAACTCGTTATTAGAATTTTTATCTTTAAGATTAAAATTAAGTTTATATGTATCGGGTTTTATAAAATAGCTTTTATAACTGGATACGGATTTATCGGCAAGGTTCTTTTGTTCGTTTTTTGAGTTAGTAACTTTTTCATCATACGACTGAAGAAAAACCTGTTCCCCCAGAGAGTTTTTAATCTGAACAGTCAAACTCAGAGATGCTTCAAATTCTTCATTACTAAGTTTTTTAAAAGTGAGATTTTCGAGCGGAATTTCTACGTATAAATCAAGTCTTCCGAGAGCAGAATCGAGCGGATAGAATATAAGCGGGTCGATAAAAAAGTATTCTTTACCCATATTTAAGTTTGTAAGCTTATTATCTTTAATCTGTGCTTCAGAAGCTGAAACCAGACAAGACAACAAGACAACAAGCAGAATAGTTTTTAGCGTTTTCATTGTTCAAAAATTAAAGTTAAACAATTTCCCCAAACAAGTCGAATTCTTCATAATCGAATATCTTAACATCGCAGAAATCTCCTGTTTTCAGTTCGGATTTACTTTGAATGAAAACTTCCTGGTCAATTTCGGGAGCATCTTTATAAGTTCTTCCGATATATGAACCTGATTCATATCTGTCAACAATCACTTTACAAACACGGTTTAACATATTACTGTTAAGTTCTTCGGATACTTTTCTTTGAGCGTCCAGGATTCTCTTTTGACGAGAGTTCTTCTCTTTTTGAGAAATCTCATCTTTAAGGCTGCCAGCGAATGTACCTTCTTCATGAGAATAAGTAAATACTCCAAGACGATCGAACTTAAATTCCTTTACGAAATCCAGGAGTTCATTAAAATCGCTATCAGTTTCGCCGGGATGTCCGACGAGCAAAGTAGTTCTTATGGAAATATCATTAATCTTACTGCGCAGTTTTTCAAGAACTTTAATCTGTCTGCTTTTAGATGTACCTCTTCTCATAATTTTCAGCATATTATCCGAGATATGCTGAACAGGAATATCAATGTATTTACATATCTTTTCATTATCCCTGATAATATCGTACAATTCCTCCGGAAACTTTGAGGGATAAGCATACATTAATCTTATCCATTCAATTCCATCGACCCGAGAAATTGAGTCAAGAACTTTGGCAACATCTCTTTTTCTGTTTAAATCGATTCCCCAGAAAGTAGTATCCTGTCCTATTACAACAATTTCTTTAACCCCTTTTTCGGCAAGCCTTTTGGTTTCATCGATTATTTCATTCAGCGGTTTCGAAACGTGGCCACCTCTCATAATCGGAATAGAACAGAATGCGCAAGGATTATCGCATCCGTCACTGATTTTTAAGTATGCATAATGAGCGGGAGTCGTAAGGCTGCGTTCACCAATTAAATTCTTTTTATAATCGACTCCGAGCGAATTCAGTATATCGTACATTGTTTTCGGCCTGCTTGTTGCACCAAAATATTTATCCACTTCTGGGATTTCCTTTTTCAAGTCACTCATATATCTATCAGAAAGGCAACCAGCAACAAACACATTTTTCAATTTACCTTTTTCTTTATTATCAACAGCTGCGAGTATAGTATTAATGGACTCTTCCTTAGCAGACTGAATAAAGCCACAGGTATTAATGATT
>CAIUQV010000489.1 GCA_903901375.1 uncultured Ignavibacteriota bacterium | reverse complement strand
GACGAGAAAATACAGATGAAGAAAGACTTTGCGGTTTATGGAATATTCCTGTTAAGATTAATAAAGAAAGCTTTGATTTTATATTCGACACCGGTGCCAATTTTTCTGTAGTGATTGAGTCTCTCGCAAAAAGCCTCGGCATGAAACTGATTGATGCTAAGGTGAAAGTCGGAACAGCGACCGACATAAAGGTTGATGCAAAAATATCTGTGTGCGAAGAATTAATCATAGGAAATATAATTCTGAAAAATGTAGTGTTTCTTGTGCTGCCCGATGAAACACTCGATTTTGGGTTTTATAAAATAAAAGGAATAATTGGAAATCCGGTTATCAGGGCATTTGATGAAATCAGGATAAACAAGGATAACCTTTTAACGATTCCGCAAATTGCTTCGGAGAGTAATATGCAAAACCTTTGTTTCACAGGGTTTACACCTGTATTGCTAATGAAGAAGGAAAGCGATTCTCTCGCATTTACTTTTGATTCGGGTGCAATGAGAACAATGTTTTATAAACCTTATTTTAATCTTTACAAAAAATCAATAGAAGAAAATTATCAGCCGACAGAAATAACCATTGGAGGAGCAGGCGGAAATCAAAAAGTGAAAGGATATAATTTAAAGGATATTGTTCTGCAGACGGGAAACTCGTCTGCCTCGCTGGACAGAGTAAGTGTTCTTTCCGAATCTACAGGAAAGAAAAACAATAGCTTTTACGGTAATCTTGGGCAGGATTATTTCTCTCAGTTCGGGGAAATGACTATAAGCTTTAAAGGGTCGTTCATTGAATTTAAGAAGTAAGTTATATGCAAACTATTAGATTATTTGGCGGTTATAACTAGAAATCGAAAAATGATAATTAGGGTTTTATTAATATCGGCAATATTTGTTGTTTTGATTCAGTCACATTCTGTTTCACAGCAGAAGGATTTTACATTAAACAAAAAAGCAAAGTATTTAAGCTGGAGTTTACTCCAATTAATTCCGTCGCCGACTTTAGTGAGCGATGCTAACAAAGAAAATGCCCGCGTACAGTTTGGGTTTCAGTGGCAGATTATACCTGTTAACTTTTCTTTCCGTGCGAATAAGCTTGTTTCTCCCGTACAGTTTTTTATGATTAATCCCGTTAGAAGGGTAACGGGTTCTGCGGAACTATTCGTACAGCCCGAAGTTGTAACGTCAGGGTTTAAATATTCGGGTTTTAATAATTTTGCATTGAGCACGGGCGGACGGTTTATTATTCCCATACATGAACTGGGTGAGAATATTTCAGCGTCTGTGGGAGCGAAATATACATTCAGGAAGAATGGACTAACCGGAGAAGACGGATATTCGGGTATAGAGGCAGGTGTGTATTTCTTCGGAGGAATGATGGGATTTCAGTTTGTGAAAAATCTTCACGAGAACAATAAGTTTTCAATGTCTATTTATCTAAAGTACTTTTGATGATGAGGAAATACGTGTACATATTATTAATATTAGTTTCGGTTAGTATATCGGGCTGCTGGGTGACGCGTATAGCAGTTAACAGCATTGAAGATTCTATATTTGATGAACCACG
>CAIUQV010000488.1 GCA_903901375.1 uncultured Ignavibacteriota bacterium | reverse complement strand
TGTTCGATGAATAAAGGTGCCCCAGTGCCGCAACATAAACATTATTCGGATTTACTGGGTCTATTACAATCCTTCCGATTCTGTGCGTCTCTTCAAGTCCGGTATTTGTCCAGTTTTTACCGTCATCAGAACTCTTGTAAATTCCAGTACCCGAATAACTTGAGCGGCTTGAATTGTTCTCGCCGGTTCCGACATAAATAATTTTATTCTTCCAGTCAACAGCAATATCACCTATTATCAGTGAAGCTTCGTTATCAAAGATTGGATTGAATGTTATGCCGTTGTTAGATGTTTTGAACAATCCTCCTGATGCATATGCAACATAAAATACCGTAGGGTCTTCTGGGTTTGCTTCAATGTCTACTACGCGTCCGCTCATTATTGTCGGACCAATAGACCTGAAAGGAATTTCTTTGAATAACGAACTTTGGGAAAGTTCTGTTTTTTGATTATATCCTTTTATCCTCTCCGATGATAGAGTATACGGGGATTTATTTTCCTCATATATACTCTGTGATAATGCTGTGCTGATGCATATAAATAACTTTAGTATAATTGGTAATGTAATCTTTCTCATTCTAAAATTTGAATATTAAATTATAATTAATTAGGTTAATTTACGTTATACATAAATATTTAAAATATACACAAATATAAAGGAAATTAAGAGTATGCGAAATTCTAAACTACCAATCCTGTTAATTCTTATCTTTATATCAAATCTGACATTTGCTCAGGAAAAGAATAAGGGAATTTTCATAGAAACAAAACCTGGCTTCTTCAATGAAATTAGCAAAGAGGCAGAACGGTTTGCGTCTAAGCCAAAGACAGAAGTTAAAAACTTTAAAGTTGATTTTACTGGTATGGATTTACCTAAGAATCTTTCTGAGTTTACTTATGCCTGGCATAACGAAACAGTTTCTCAGGGTTTGACAGGTACTTGCTGGTCTTTTTCAACCACCTCATACTTTGAATCAGAAGTTTACAGAATTCATAACAGAAAAGTAAAAATATCACCTTTGTACAATGTGTACTGGGAATACGTTGAAAAAGCAAAACGGTTTGTTAGAGAAAGAGGTAATTCGCAGTTCTCAGAAGGCTCCGAAGCTAATGCAGTTCTCAGAATTTGGCAGGAATACGGTGCTGTTCCCGAAAAGGATTATACAGGATTAATGCCCGGTCAGGTTTATCACGACCATAGAAAGATGATTGAAGAAATGACCGCTTACCTTGAAGGTATAAAAAAGTCTTACAACTGGAATGAGGATGAAGTGGTAAGTACAATAAAATCAATTATGAATTTTTACATCGGAGTACCTCCGTCAAAAGTAAATGTTGATGGTGATGAAATGACTCCAAAGGAATATTTTAAAAATGTTCTCGCTTTAAATCCTGATGATTATGTTGAAATCCTTTCTTATATGCAGCAGCCTTATTATCAGTATGTAGAATATGAAGTATCTGATAACTGGTGGCATAGCAAAGAGTATTATAATATTCCTCTCGATGAGTTTATGTCTGTCCTTAAAGATGCAGTGAAAAAAGGTTATACTGTATCTATAGGTGGTGATGTTTCTGAACCGGGAATGGATTCATGGAATAAGGTTGCTATGATTCCTACTTTCGATATACCGTCTCAGTACATAGATGAAAATGCAAGACAGTTCAGATTTTCCAATCAGACGACAACAGATGATCACGGCATCCATTTAGTAGGTATGACTTCGAAGAATGGAAAAGACTGGTATCTTATAAAGGATTCAGGTGCAGGCTCAAAGAATGTTGAACCTAAAGGGTATTATTTTTATAACGATGATTTTGTAAAGCTGAAAATGATGAATTATACTATTCATAAAGATGCACTACCACAATCATTAAAATCTAAATTAAAATAATCTATATGTTCAAGAAGTATTTTATCGGAGTATCAGTAATTGTTGTATTTCTTTCTTCAATGCTGATAATCCTAAGCAATGCGGATTCTTTGAATCCGGGTCACAGAAAAAGCAAAAGTAAATTCGGTAAACCATCAGGTGCTATGCAGTCTTTGCAGTTTATGAGTGAAATCCGTGCTTTTCCTGATAAAGATATTCCTGCTGATAAATTTTATAAAGCATTTGAATATTCGCAGCAAAACCTTTCAAATGTTTTTGACAGTCCCGGTGCACAACAATGGACTTCTATCGGACCAAACAATATTGGCGGAAGAAGTATTTCTCTTGCCGTACACCCTGTCGACACAAATATTGTATTTATCGGGTCGGCATCTGGTGGACTATGGAAATCCACTACCGGTGGTATCGGAGCAAATGCCTGGACTCTTATTAATACAGGATTCCCATCGCTTGCTGTAAGCTCCATTGCTATTGATTCGGTTAATAATAATGTAATGTATATAGGAACAGGTGAAAATTATGGCTATCAGTATTCAGTCAATAACGGAGTTAATGCAAGATTAACAAGAGGTATGTACGGAATTGGTATTCTGAAAACTACTAATGGCGGAACTTCTTGGACTAAATCTCTTGACTGGTCGTACAGTAATCAGCGTGGTGTTTGGAACGTTACAATCAATCCGAAGAATCCTAATATAGTTTATGCTGCTACTAGCGAAGGTATTTACAAAACATATAATGCAGGGGCAAACTGGACTAACGTGCTTGGTTATCAAATGGCAATGGACCTGCTGATTAATCCTGTCGATACAAATGTGCTTTATGCTTCAATTGGTAATCTTAGCAATAATATGCCTAATGCAAACGTTGGTTTGTATAAAACTACTAACGGTGGTGTTAATTGGACAAAGATTAATGGTCAGCTTCCGGCTTTCTGGTCTGGAAAAGCTACACTTCAGATGTACAGAGGTAATCCGAATTACATCTACGCAAACATCGCAAATGATATAACTACTTACGTCGGTTATTTCAGAAGCACTGACGCAGGTGTTACCTGGACAGTCGGCTCCACGTCTGTACCTTCAAGCAATCAGGGATGGTATAATCAGGCTCATCTTGTAAAAGCAAATGACCCTAACGCAATTCTTGTCGGCTGCCTTGACGTACACAAATCAACTAACGGCGGTACAAGCTTTACTATTAAATCAAGCTGGTCTGCCTGGAATACTGGTGCTACTCCTCCCGGACAACCTGAAGGACCTGGTAATTTTGTCCATGCAGATGTGCATTATATGATTTCCAATCCAAAAGACCCGAATAAAATTTACATTGCCGCAGACGGCGGACTTTACCGTTCTGATAATTTCGGTGAAACATTTTATTCCTGCAATGGAGGTTATGTCACTTCGCAGTTTTATGCAACACTCGGAAATTCATTCACAGATTCTGTCTATTGTATTGGCGGTTTACAGGATAATCGTGCTGCTTTCTATCAGGGAACAACAGCTTGGTATAAAACATTCGGTGGTGACGGATTCTGTAGTCAGGTAAGTTCGCTTTCAGCTTCTACCTGTTATACTGAATATACTTACGGTGATGTTGCAAAATCCGTAAACGGAGGAGTTTCCTTCTCTTATCTTAATCCTCCAAATTCAGGTTCTGAAACATATTACTGTTTCAATACTCCTTATATTGTTTGTCCTTCAAATCCGAATGTACTTTATATTGCCGGAACTGATTTTTATAAATCAGTAAACGCAGGTGCAAGTTTTTCTGCATCACTTAAAAACTTTGGTGGTGGTAAAGCACTTTCTATGGCAACATCCTGGTTGTCAATCGATACAATATATGTAGGTACAACACCTGAAGGCAGTACTACTGCTGCAGTCTGGCGCTCTTTGAATGGTGGTACAAACTGGACTAATATAACTGCATCGCTTCCCAACAGATACCCTACAAGGATGGTTACAAACCCGTATAAAGCAAGCGAAGTATATATTACTTACGGAGGATTTGGTACAGGACACGTTTACAAATCTTCAGACGCAGGTACAACCTGGACAAACATAACAAGTAATCTCCCTGATGTTCCTACACAGTCTGTTTTCTCAGATCCCGTGTATCCTAATAATATTTACGTTGGAAATGACCTTGGTGTATATGCAAGCACTAACGGTGGATCTACTTGGGGTGAATACAGAAACGGAATGCCATATGCTATTGTGTTTGATTTATCTTATGTACCTGTCAGCAGAAAACTCAGAGCGTTAACACACGGAG
>CAIUQV010000487.1 GCA_903901375.1 uncultured Ignavibacteriota bacterium | reverse complement strand
GTCTATGCGGATATTAGCGGTATTTATGCAAAGTTTGACCCTCCGACAAATATGATTGATGTCGGAACTACAATTTCTTTTAATGATAATTTTTCTATCGATGCCGCCATTGGCAATCAGCTTCAGGCAAAGAACTACCTGAAAGGTACATTCGGAGAACTGAAGTTCACTTATGATTTTAATGCGTTTGGGAAATAAATTAAAATACCCCGTGATCGTATAATCACGGGGTATATTCTTTCCTTCTTAAAATTTTCCGCTATTGGTTTCCGTAAACTTTCTTGTAAATTATGTTTCCGATAACAGGTACTTTTATGTAAGACCCATGATAAGATTTTATTGCAAGAAATATTTCGTATGCCATTGCGCCGAATATTGAAATGAAAATCCCGCCGTAGAAAACTATTATTAGTATTATCATCAAAACTGATAATGCCCCGTCGTTTGAATGATGCCCTTTTGATAAAGCTCCGAAACCCGCACCCGATATAAGCGCTACAATCACCAGCGCAATTATCACTATTACAAGTATTGCCACATAAGCAATGTGGAAGAAAATTGCCTGCAGTGCATGATATCTTACAAACTTTGATTTGTCTTTTTGTGTTGCCCAGAGTATAATCGGAAGTATGATGCCTCCGAACAAGATAGACAGATGCGAAAGCATTGCCATCAGTCTTGCGTCACTCGTTAGTTCTTCTTTTTCCATATTTTATATTTTAAATTCTTTCTCTGAAAATATACCGCTTTAAATCCTTGTTCCGTACATCTCTTCTCTGTGCTCTCGTAAACCTATTCCTTAATTTCCCTGTGATTCACTATTTTATCATACTGTCCTGAATACGCAATATTCTTGACCACATCCCCGTTTAAGAAATCATTCGGAAAACCGTATTCTATCCTGCTGGCTTCATTAAGTCTGTTCATAATATCATCGCTCAGAGTCACATCAACACATTTCATATTCTCAATCAACTGTTTATCTGTTCTTGCGCCTACAATAGGAATAAACACACCTTTCTGCTGTCTCACCCAGTTAAGTGCAAGTGTTGCTCCGGGAATTCCCGTTTCATCGCTTATTTCTTTTACTGCTTTTGCTATCAAAGTGTTCCTTTCGTTCAGTCTGATGCTGCCTTCTTTTATTCTCTTGGGGCCTTTATCATTATCAGATAAGTATTTGCCCGTTAATGCTCCACCGCCAATCGTTCCCCACGGAGTAATCGCAAGGTCAAAGAAATTAGCCATAGGAATTAAATCTCTTTCTGCACCTCTTTGTATGAGAGAGTATTCAATCTGCAACGCAACGAACCTTGCCCATCCTCTTAACTCTGCCATTGTGTTGGCGCTTGAAACTACCCAGGCAGGCGAGTCTGAAATACCTACGTATAACACCTTGCCCGATTCCACAAGACTGTTTAGTCCGTGCATTATTTCATCTATTGGAGTAAGCGAATCCCAGACGTGCATCCACAGTAAATCTATATAATCGGTTTTCATTCTTCTGAGCGAGTCCTCCACGGAGTTCATCATGCTCTTTCTGTTGTTGCCGGATGCGTTTATGTTTTTCGGGTTAGTTGGATTGGCTAAGGTGAACTTTGTCGCCAGAACAAAATCGTCCCTGTGTCCTGCCATAAACTCACCTACGTATTCCTCGCTCGTTCCGTTATTGTAAAGGTTCGCAGTATCTATGTAGTTGCCGCCTGCATCTACGAATGCATCAAACACTTTCTTCGAATCCGCTTTGTTCGTTCCGAATCCCCATTCTTCACCGAATGTCATAGTGCCGAGACATAATTCCGAAACTCTCAGTCCCGACCTGCCCAATAATCTGTATTTCATATTTTAGTTTTCTTTAAATTTAATTTATAATCTTATAAACGTTCTGACGCATTAAAAGTTTTAAGTATTTATTCTCCCGGCTTATTAATACATAAAAGTTTTCCGGGAATGTATTTCCTAATTCCTCTTAACCGGTTTATAATCTTTTGCCGTATCTACAAACTCAACGTATTTGCTGTTCCATACACGCATAAATATTTCCTCAAGTTTCCCGTTCACTTTTTCGTTTTCTATTATCATAGCTGCATTTCTGCTGTCGTAAAAATAATCCCTTTC
>CAIUQV010000486.1 GCA_903901375.1 uncultured Ignavibacteriota bacterium | reverse complement strand
TTGACTACTGGACATACGGAATGTTTCTCGCTGGAATAGGAATATTATTTTACACAAAGCTTAAACCATATTACTTGATTATTATAAGTGCGGCGGCGGGAATTGTAATAAAGTATTTTTTCTAAACAGAAGGAAGAGTAAGTACAAATTCGGTTCCCCTTCGTCCTTCTTTAGTTAACCGAGACGGACTTTCAAAAGTTATGGTTCCATCATGCTGTTCGATAATTTCTTTGACAACAGATAAACCAAGTCCCGTGCCTTCGATTCCCTTCTTTTTGGCGTTAGATGAACGGTAAAAATCCTGAAACATTTTATGTTTATCCTCATCCGGAATTCCCATACCGTCGTCTGCTATAACAATTTCAACTTCTTCGTGTTCATTGTTTCCGATAATCACTTCAATATTGCCACCCTGTGTGTTATATTTAATGGCATTGCCTATAAGGTTAGAGAAAACAAGTTCGAATAATGCAGGGTCTATCTTAACCGGCTGTTTATCTTTCCTCTTGTCAATTATCTTAGTCGAAACCTGCATAGACAGAATCTGCGAATCTTTCTTTGAGAAAGTATTCTCTACGAACTTAACAATATCAACGTCTTCCTTATTAAGGCTTTCGAGAAGTTTCAGTTTTGATATTTTAAGTACATCGTTTATAATTGCAATTGCTTCATCGGTACGAATACGTGCACGTTTAATTTTCTCATCAGCAGCAGAATTAATATCTCCTGTGAATCCGTTCAGAACAAGGTCTAGGTTAGACTGTGCCCCAACTATCGGACTTTTAATTTCGTGAACGATTCCCATAGTATATTTCATCTTTGTCTTCTCGGCATCTTTCAGTCTGTTCAGTGTTAGCTTTAACTGCTGAGACCTTAAGAAGTGTGCACGTGAAATATTGTTTGCAAGAAATACACTCACGAGCATCATTATTGTGAATGCAGTTACAAAAATGATTATGTACCTGGGATTTGTGTATAAAGGTACGGCAAGCAAATTACCAAATGAATAATGCAGGAAATGTCCGTTAAACTCAAAGTATGAGAGTAAACCGATGTATGAAATAACAATTCCTGAAAGACTGTAAACAACGTAGTTAGGAAGAATCATACTTCCAATAATCATATGAAAGACAAAGAAAAGATAGAAAGGACTTTCAACCCCTCCGGTATAATAAGTAATAAGAGCTATTGCAAGCAAGTCAACGACAATCTGGTTAAAAGCAAAATGCAGCTGGTTAAAACCTTCAGAATCATTTTTTACAACACCGGAAAAAAAGATATAATTATAAATCACGTTTACTACAAACAGTGCTGCGGCAATAATTGTAAAAGCCCAAAGTTGTTCCGAGTTAAAACTAACTTTGAAGATATGCTGCATTACAAGAACAAAGATTGCGAATGATACTACAACATAGTATCGGACGGTTATAAACCAGCGGTTACGCGTAGAGATAAGCGTCCATAGCTGTTCAAAATCTATCGTATGTGAGGGAACGAAGTTTAACACATTAATAAAATTTAAGGTTAAATACTTCTTAACGGGTTATTCCAGCAGCAACAAAGGAAAGCTGAGAATAACCCACTTAAAATTAATAGTAAATGTTTGTAACGTCTATTATTTCTGCTTCTTTATCAATTTCCTTAAGGAAACAAATGAAATCGGCATTACAGTATTCACTATGAGTCTTTTCAAACTCTTTCATATACTCTGCTATCTTCGGGTACTCCAAAGAACTTTTGAAAAAGTTAAGTTCCTCTTTATCGTCAAATATCCTATAGTAGAACATAATTTAAAACCTCCGTGTCTAAATAAATTTTATACAAGTATTTTATCTGCATGAAGCAAATCAGAGAACAGTTCATTCTTGATTGTATCAGCATTCTTTTTTGCGTTTGCAAGAGAAGTTATTATATATCTGTTTGCAATGAATATCTTCTTATCATTTTTCTCTGCCTCATCAAGGAGCAGATAACCGATGTAAAGATACGAATACAATTCAACAAGGTCTTTTGCTGCAACATCCTGGAATGCATTGTCTTTCTTATCTGTTACATATTTAAGACAATCATAGAATATTCCGCGAATTTCTCTAAGGTAACCTGATAATCTGTCAAGTCCGCCGGGATATTGTTTCTTTTCTTTCTCGTTGAAATGTTCTTTAAGTATATCGTTAATAACACCGCTGATAGCAGCTACTATCTGAAGCTGTGATGTACCTTCATAAATGTTTGTGATTCTTGCGTCACGGGCAAGGCGTTCAATCCTGAATTCGCGCATATAACCTGTTCCACCGTGTATCTGCAGAGAATCATAGGTTATCTTATTGGAACATTCAGTTAAAAAGTACTTAGTTATAGGAGTTAATAAGTTTGCTACTTTTGTATAGTACTTTAACTGTTCGTTTAATTCCGTTACAGGTTTTCCTTCTTTCTTGAATTTAGCAATTGTATAATCTGTCTTTTCTTTTAAATCAACAAACATACCAGTTGCATAGAGAAGCGAACGGTTGTACTCAAGCATTACTCTCATATCAATTAATATATTTGCAACTGCGGGAATGTTATAGATTGATTTTCCGAACTGTTCCCTGTCTTTGGCATACATTAATGCTTCTTCGTATGCCGCCTGTGAAATTCCAAGCGCCTGAGCTGAGACGCCCATTCTTGCTCTATACATTAAATCGAACACATATTTTATGAGTCCGAATTTCCTTTGCCCGACCAGCTCGCAAGGTGTGTCGTTAAACTGAAGTTCGCAGGTAGGCGAACCGTGTATTCCGAGTTTATGTTCGATACGTCTGACTACAAGAGTTTCATCAGCAATACAAGCAAACATACTTAGACCTCTTCCGTCCTTTGTTCCTGCTTCGGAACGTGCAAGAACAAGGTGAACATGTGCATTACCGTTTGTGATAAATCTTTTCACACCACGCAGAAACCATTTTCCGTTTTCATCCTGGTATGCCTGAAGCTTCACTGCCTGAAGGTCTGAGCCAGCATCCGGTTCAGTCAATGCCATGGCACCTGTATACTGACCTGTACAGAAACCCGGAATGTATTTTTCTTTCTGTTCTTCAGTTCCATATTTTTCAATCATTTCAGCAATATCCTGAAGTCCGAAAATATTCATAAGCGAAGCATCGGCACGTGCAACCATTTCAGTTGCCATCATATATATAGTAAGAGGAAAATTAAGTCCACCGAATTTATGGGGAAGAACCATCCCCATTAAGTCTGCTTTTGTGAGTTCTTTTAAATTCTGCTGAGTACCCTTTGCATATTCAACCTTTCCGTCTGCAAACTGTGCCCCCTCAATATCAACATCAGTTGCACGTTCAGCAATGTAATTACCACAGAGATCACCCGTCATTTCAAGAACCTTCCGGTAG
>CAIUQV010000485.1 GCA_903901375.1 uncultured Ignavibacteriota bacterium | reverse complement strand
GATGGACCGCAGAGGACGGCGCGCGTCGAGGTCACGGTCCGCACGCTGCGTGACGGCCGCTCGGCGACGCACGTCCTGAACGCCTGCGTGGGGCCGGCATGAAGCCGCGGAGTGATATCAAGCGGTAATATAGTGATAACAAGGAGTAACACTGTAAATCCACCGGTATACACGGTTTACCACTATACATCGGACAACGGAGCAAGCTGGCAGCCGTTAAACATTGGGACGCTTGGTTTCGTGCCGAACTATTCATACAATGCGGATTCAGTATTTTATGTTCCAAGCCAGAAGGGGCTTGCGATTTCAACTAATCACGGATTAAACTGGACGATGCCAAACAATTCTGGTTTGCCTACTTTTCCAGACGGACGGAAGAGTTTGTATGCGATGTATAAGAGAAACGGAATATTATACGCGGGTTGCATACACGGGTTTGCAGCTTCAACAGATATGGGAAACAACTGGGTGAGCAAGGATATGGGATTTCCGGATTTCTGTACGTTTACGGACTTTACAACATCAAATGGAATTGTGTTTGGAAGTGTTGCAAATCCCGGTGGAGCTTACGCAGGTGTTTACAAGACAACGAATGACGGTGCGAACTGGACGATTATGAACAACGGGCTTTCTTCTTCTCCTTCGGTTTCATCGCTGCTGATATCTGACGGTTATATATTTGCGGGTTCTAATTATGACGGAATATTCAGAATGCCTTTATCATCTGTGACATCTACGGGAAATACAAGCAGTGAGACAGTTAAGGACTTTAAGCTTATGCAGAATTATCCTAATCCGTTTAATCCTGTAACGAAAATCAGTTTTGAAGTGCCGGTACTCTCTGAAGCAGAAATATCCGTTTATGACATTAACGGTAAATTTCTGGAAACAATATCAAAACAATCATACAATCCGGGAAAGTACGAAATGATATGGAATGCGGACAAATATCCGAGCGGTACATATTTCTGCAGATTTAGTTCACAGAATAATCAGAAGACAATCAGGATGCTGCTTATTAAGTAACATCTTAATAATTTGTAACATGAAGAGAATCTTCCCGTAACAGGAACGTGAAGATGAAAGACGAATAAACTTTTGTCACACTGTGTGTTTAAAATTGTCTAATTGTAAACAAGAGTATGGAAAATCCATTTACAGACATATATACAAAAGATAAGACAGATGAAGTGCTGATAGAGAGGGCTGTTTCCGGTGAAAGTCAAGCGCTGGAAGAGCTGATTCTGAGGCATCAGGGCTGGGTGTATAATATAGCGTTACGGATGGTGTTTAATCCCGATGATGCTAAAGATGTGACGCAGGAAGTGCTGATAAAGATTATTACGAAACTATCTTCTTTTAAAGGGGAGAGTTCTTTCCGAACCTGGGTCTACAGGATTGTAATAAACCACATACTTAATCTAAAGAAATCCACATCTGAAATAACTCACAGTGATAACTTCGAATCTTATGCCAAATCAATTGATAACTGTCCCGACTACGAAATTCACTCTGAAATGGGTTCAGGGTTTAATGCTGATGCCGTAGTTGAGGAGGTGAAGCTAAGTTGTATGTACGGAATGCTTCTTTGTCTGGATAGGGAACAGAGGATAGTATTTATACTTGGCGTATTATTTGGTGTGACGGACAGAACAGGAGGAGAACTCCTTGAAATAACGAAAGAGAATTTTCGTAAGAAGCTTTCCCGTGCAAGAAAAGATATATTCAGTTTTATGAATAATCAATGCGGACTGATGAAGAAATCAAATCCCTGTCAGTGTTCAAAGAAGGCGAAAGCGCTTATAGATTACGGTGCCGTCAATCCGGAAAACTTAATGTTTAACAAAAATTACACAAGGAAGATGAAAGATATCATTCCGGTTACATTAAGAAAATATACAGACTTTGAAGAAAGGAAAGCGTACAGATTGTTTATAGATCAGCCTTTTCAGGAATCACCTGATTATGTCAGATATTTAAAGAATCTAATAAATACCGAATCATTTAAAGATACATTTAAAATTAATTAACATTGTTTATAACATTATGAAAACAGCAATATCTACAGTTCTTTTATTAGTAATAACATTAACGAGTGCATATTCAACGATAAGGAATGTGCCGGGAACATATCCGACAATTCAATCGGGTATAAATGCCTCACAGAACGGTGATACAGTGCTTGTGGAGCCGGGAACCTATTATGAGAACATTAATTTCCGCGGCAAGAAGATTGTTGTAACGAGCAGGTTTTATGCCGGTAATGATATGACTTACATATCTTCCACTGTTATAAATGGAAGTACGCCTGTTAATTCAGATTCAGCATCAGTAGTAATAATAGGTTCGGGATGTGATTCGACTACCGTTTTACAGGGATTTAAGATAACCGGAGGTACGGGGACAAAGTGGACAGATGAACACGGTGCAGGAGTATTCAGAGAAGGCGGCGGAATACTTACAGCATTATCTTCTCCAGTGGTAAGGTTTAATATAATCACAAACAATTCTGTAATGAACACTTCCGGAGTTACGGGTACTGGAGGCGGAGGAATAAGAGCCGGAGACGGGATGCCAAAGATACTGAACAACATGGTAATGTATAATACAGGTAAATACGGCGCGGGAATAGTTCTGAATTATACAGGAGCAACTGTCAAAAATAATATAATATACGGAAATTCGCTTTCATCGACATACAACTCAGGTACAGCAATATGGGCTGACAACGTACTTGGAACTAGCAAGAACCTAATTGAAAATAACACGATAGTCGGGAACAGTTCGCTTAACGGAACACCCGGAATACTGAGTGCTTATTCTGCGAACTTAATTGTCAGGAACAATATTGTGTGGGGAAACACAGGGCCGGGGAACGTGCAATTGTTAAATTCGGGTTCGACATTAACCGCAACTTATAACGATGTTCAGTTTGGTTATACGGGTGCAGGCAACATAAATGTATATCCGCAGTTTTCAGATTCCAATTTTGTATTAATAAACGGTTCGCCGTGTATAGATGCCGGTGACAGTTCAGCCGTATATAACGACCCTTCTGATCCGGTTAATCCCGGTAATGCGAAGTTTCCTTCAAAAGGAACAATCAGGAATGATATGGGTTCATACGGGGGACCATTAAGTTCTGTAATAGTAAGTACAAAGGTAATTGGTATAAAGAAGTTAAGTTCGGAAATACCTGATAAATTTAATCTTTCGCAGAATTATCCTAATCCTTTTAATCCGGAGACGGTAATCAGATTCAGTATTAAGGAAGAGAACGATGTGAATTTAGCGGTTTACGATTTAACGGGAAGGGAGATAGCTTTGCTATTGAACAATAAACTTAAACCCGGTACATTTGAAGTAACATTTGACGGAAGAAATCTGGCAAGCGGTGCATATATTTACATCCTGAAATCGGGGTATGTAACTGAATCAAAAATTATGACATTAATCAAATGAATATAAAAGCCATAATATCTTTTGCGGTAGTACTTTTATTACTCTTTCTTGACTGGGCTGCGTTACACGATATCATAAAAGGGGAACCTGATCTGACACTGGAGTATGCAATGGTTGCTTCAAGTCTGATAGTTGTGCCTTTTCTTCTGAATTATTTACTTAGAAAAAGTTCATCCGGTATTGATAGCGCATAGACTATTTCTTCCATTCAAAAACATCTTTTTTACTTAAAGTACTTTTGTACTCATTCTGCAGCCAGTTTCCTTCGGAAACATTATTTTTCAAATAGTAGTTAAGGAATGCAGTAATTCCTTTTTTCACGCTTTCAATATGTTCATCGATATAAGGATCCTCTTCGCTTCTTTCTTTAATTCCGGAAAACGATGAGTGAACAGCTTTATTAAGTACGAGTAAATACTGAGGTGCACCTTTAATATATCTGTAAGGTTTAGTTCTGTCTTTGGGAGTGAAACTGCTTTTCTGATTAAGGGGGTCGCCGTCATCCGTTCCTGTTATATGGAATAAAGGAATGTCAATATCGCTGTAAACCCTTTCCAAATCGGCTGATTCATCAACAGGAAGGCTTGGACTAAGGGCAATCCCGGTTTTTATTCTTGAATCTTTGAAACTGAAATTTACTTTACCAACCTTTTCACCAGCGGATATAAGAACTGATTTAGCTCCGTATGAATGCCCGATGATGGCGATGTTATTTGTGTCAAGATGGGAGGTGAATGTACCATCGCCAGAGTTTAATAATATTATACTGCTAACGGTGAAAGGAACATCCTGAAACCTGTTGACTGCATTTTTGTAATCTTTAATTGATTCTTTTAATAATCTGTATACTTCCTCTTTGCTTTTAGCATTCCTGAAAACTGATTCGTCGGAACCTTCGTGCTGAATATGAAAACAAATATATCCGTTACGGGATAAATGTTCACCAAGGTAAGCACCGCCTTCAACTGAGCCTCCGAGTCCGTGAGAGAAAATTATGACAGGGTAAATGCCCTGCAAAGTATCAGGATAATAAACTTTATACGGAATGTTTCTGTCTCTTTTCTTATCGTAGAAATTACCGTAATCGGATTTCCCATAAGCAGAAGAAAGAGAGATTATTACGAACAGAATGTACAGTACAGTTTTTTGCATATTTGATTTTTTATGATTGTTATAAAGTTAATTTTTCTTCGAAGAACTTTTCGTCCAAATTATAAATACGGAATACATAGTTACTTTTAATCCTTAATTTAACTATGCCATTAATAGAAGTATTTTCGGAGCAATCACCTATACTAAGGTAATCATCGTTCCAGATATTATTTTCTTTGATGGCAGTATAATTACTCTCGTAAACTATTCCACTTTCTGATTCATAACCCTTTTTATTAAGTACAGCTTTGAAAATAACAGCAGAAGCGGACAATATACTTTCTTTTCCAAACTTATCAACTTGTGAAATTTCTATGTTAATTCTGGAATCTGTATGCGCAGGAAAAATATTAAGATTAAATTGTACAAATCCGGAATACTCAGAATCTCTCTTTATTACCGCAGTAATCTTTGAGTTCTGGCAGTAGCCTGAATAAGGGAATTCTAAATGCAGCAGAAACAATATCAGAATAAATGAGAACTTATTAATCATCAGTACATTTCCATAGCTTTAAGTATTTCGATTGCGTTTTCGAGGTCGTATTCGTTCACGAGTAATCGAATTCCTCTTGTCAGGGAAAGGTTCGGAGCCATGCCACCTTCGTTATCGCCAGAGATCAGGCAGACTATACCTGCTTCATCGAGTTGTGCTTTTGCTAACTGAGCATCAAAATCGTTCTGAAATACTTTAAGCAAAACGATATCTCCAGTGTTTTCTTCAACTATTTCACCAAGGTTTGCACCACAGATTGGACATACAGTATCCTCAAGTTTCACGATAGCATTGCATTCAGAGCATCTGTATTCTTCTGCTTCCGTATTTTCAGTATTCATAATGATTAGTTTATATTGTAACGTAATAAAAAAGGCAGACTTTTGCAAGTCTGCCTGAAATTATACTTATTGCTTAAATTATTTAACGAGCATCATTTTCTTGGTATCGACAAATCCGTTTACTTCAAGCCTGTAGAAGTATACGCCACTTGTCAGATTACTTGCATTGAAATCTACAGAGTAATTACCTGCAGTTTTATTCTCATTTACAAGTTTAACAACTTCTCTACCGAGCATATCGTAGACCTTCATAGTAACAAATCCGCTCTTTGGAATTGCAAAGTTAATCTTAGTAACAGGGTTAAACGGATTCGGATAGTTCTGAGAGAGTTTATATTCTTTCGGAACCTGAGAAGTGATTGGTGTAACACCTGTGATAATACCGAGGTTCTGATTCCAGGTTGCAGTTATTTCTGCCTGACCTAAAGCTCTCTTATAGAATCTGAATTCATCCATTAAGCCTTCGAGACCTGCTGAAGAGCTGTATCCTCCAACAGTGAATCCTGTTCCTGCTGTAAAGTTGAATGGGGTCTGAGTAACAGTATTATCCAAAACTCCATTTTTGTAGATTTTCACGCTTGATGAAGCCGAATCATAAACAATATGAACTACTGTCGGACCCGGGAAGATATTATTTATTGGAACGTCTGTAACACCGGTTCCTCTAAGTATTGCACCGCCTGTCGGGGCAACACCGCCTACGAAGCAGCGGAATTGTGTCCCCGGATCTCCGAACAGATATCTTGTTGTTGCAGGAGTAACGAGGTTATTAAGCCACATACTGATTGTGAAACTGCTTGTACCTGTAGATAGATTGTACCCAGTTGTGATTTTTGCACTTGCAGTAGCTGTTCCGGATAAGCAACTGTCGAACTGACCGCCTGAAGTCAAAGTGAGACTTGTTAACGGAGCAGGACTTGTACCGACGCCGGGGACTGCAAAGTTCTTTACTGAAGTAGTGGTCGGATTATCTTTGAATTTATAGTAAATTAAATCGGGTAAACCGGCAGACGGAGGAGCGTTTACGACATCAACACCAAAATTAGGTGTATTCATATCGATTGAAGCATAAGGTGCAAACGGACATCCGCCAATAGACCAGACTCTTCTGTTTACGGTAGTTGCGTTTTGTCTTATAATCCAACCTGCACTTGAGGCGCCGCACTGACCAATCATAACGATAAGAGATTTTGTTGGGTCATAGACATATGGTTTATCGAGAGTGATACTAGCCCAGCTTGTTGCTGAACCTGTTAATTGTACAGAAGCCCTGTAGTAGACTGTATCAAACGCGCCGGAATAAAAAGTACCTGAAGAGAGTGAACTAATTGTATCTCTAGCCATCAAGACAACGAAATTCGTGTATGTTGGAGAACCTCCTGAATTTGCCCAAAAATAGATGGTAGTGATTTGTTTACCTGCGGGTATGGGTGAAGGCTGATTGAGTTCACCCGGCAGGAATAACCATTGTACTGCTTTGCCACCTGCTACATTAAAAGGAAAACTGTTATTTGATGCTCCGACACCCTGGAAGTTGTAATACTGAGGTGTCTGCGCGGAAATATTTCCGCCTAACAATAAAAACAAAATTAAAAATGCCAAAGCACTTTTAAGAAGATGTAAATTTTTCATCATTAATTAGATTTAGTTTAGGAAATAATTTTGTTAAAGGATTATGATTGAAGAAACACTTATAAGACAATAAAGAATGATTAGATTGAATTAGACTTTCAGATATACGTTGTAATTCAATTACATTGCATATATTATGTGGCAGAAATACTAAATTACTCTTCATCGATTTCCTAAAAATTTGAATTTAGTTTAAAAACTTAAAATTATCTAACTTTAATAGTAAATCAAAAAATATAAGAGAAATATATAACTTAAAGAAAGTAGTTATTTGATAGTTATTAATCAAGCAATTTAGTTAAAATCATAAATTAAATGTATGATTAGCATCTAAAATAAGGAATGTAAATGATTTATAATAATGCAATTATTTTCAGTTGAAAAATACCAAGCTTTGATTTTGCGAGTAAAGCAGTAAAAGGGAATAGCCTGCTCAAGTGAACAGGCTATTTGGTGATAATTATTTTCTCGTATAAGTGATTTCCATATTCTTTATATCTTTTCCGTCGACAACAGTAAACATTTCCATACCCATAGTATTATCATCAACAAACTTCATAGTTTCTTTGTAATCCACGTCCTTACCCGCCATAGGATCGTACATTTTTCCTGTGAAGATAATTGATTTTGAAGCTTCATCCCATTTACCTTCTCCGTACATAATACCCGTACCCATATTATCAATCCAGGTAGTGAGCCAGGTTTTTTTACCATTATCGAATGCTACGATGCTGATACCGTTAAAAGGCATACCCATAATATTACCGCTGACTTTCATATGCGAATATCTACCGTCTAAGAGCATAATACACTCAGCAGTACCCTGTGTCGTAACAGGTTCTGCTTTCGGGTCCATCCACATCTTGCTGGTGTAAACCCAGTTGCCATTAAGTTTTGCAAGTTTCTGGTGTTCTGGTCCCGGAGTCATATAAGCCATCCATTTCTGCATGCTTTCGTCCTGGGCGAAAGTGAAAGTAGAATAAAGAACTGCTAAAAGGATAAATAATGTAATTTTCTTCATAGTTAAATAGTTTAATTTAGATTTAATGTTAAAACAAATATTTAACAGATTAAAGTTCATTGAAAATAATTAATTTACCGGTTTATGTTTGAATTTCGAAATAATAAATAGTATTAAATAAGCTGCTATTAGTATCCCAAAACCGAACAGCGGCGCAACGATAAATATAAGTGCTGATGTAGAAGAAGTAGAATCAAAATAATCTGATAATAACAGGCCATAAAGAATGCATAATGGTAAAGAAGGCAGAAGCAGGTTCAATAAATTATTTTCCTTTCTGCTGAAAAAGAAATATGCAAAGAAAGGAGTAATACATAACACAAAGAATACGACCTGCCCGACGAGTAGCGACAGGGATTCGTAATTCGAATAAATTGGAATTATTCCGTAGGCTAGACCAAATATCAATACTATGTATCTAATTATTTTATTCATTCTTTGTAAATTTAATTAACTATTAAACAAATAATTAATTGAATTAGTTTTGTGAAACCAGCAATTTCAGAATTGAGTTTAAAATGAAAGTCGTAATCATTAATTTAATCATAACAGAATATTACATAATATGAGAAGTGAAATAAGGAATTGTACAATTACGTGTGCATTAATAGTGCTTACTTTTATAGTTACCGGCTGCAACAAGACTGCGAATTATACAGAGAACAATCCTGATTTGAAAAGGCTTTACGGATTTTACAACGGAGAATACAAAGGATTTAAAGTATGGGTTGTAGACGGGAATTATATAAGAAGGGAAATATTCAATGAGTTTATTTATGGAGGAAATGATGAACGGTATACGTTTGTTCCAGAGAATGAAATATGGATTGATAACTCAATATCAGCCGAGGAGTATATGACTACATTAGAACACGAAATCATAGAAAGGAATCTGATGAGGCAAAATGGATTTACGTATTACGATGCACACGACTCAGCATTAATGCTTGAATTAGGAATGAAGCGAGGATTTCTTAAAACTGCGAATGAGCACGAGAAACAACTGCCGCTTGTGAGTCCGATAGATTACGATTCTACACAGGAAATTGAAGAACTTCCTGAGCAGATAAAATTAAGCGGAATTTATAAAATACCTTTTACCAAAAGAGACGGCATCAGCATCTGGGTAGTTGACGGTTATAAAATAAGGCGCGAAATTTATCCTGATTTTGGTTTCAGCGGAAACAGCAGTGCGTATATGTTTATACCGCTTGATGAAATATGGATTGATGCTTCAATCACCTGCGAGGAGATGGAATACTCGATACAGCTAGAACTTAAGGAAATGGCATATATGAAAAACGGTTTGCCTTATAACGAAGCTTATACTAATGCGCTTAAGACCACAGACAGTCTGCGTATGGCAACGAACAGATTAATTAATGATAAGCCCATATATACATTACAACCGAACAGATACCGCGATACGGGAACAGGTAATAAAAGAGGATTAAATTAAATCTGAAAAAACTGCGTCTGTTACGTTCGCCAGGTCAGCGGGAGATAAGAGCATCTGCATTCCCCTGATACCTGAACTAACATAAATTCTGTCGAACAAGGCAGAAGTTTCTTCAATAAAAGTAGGATATTTTTTTATCATACCAACGGGAGAGCAACCGCCGCGGATATATCCAGTTAAAGGGAGTAAATCCTTCAGTTTAATCATTTCGATTTTCTTATTACTGCTTG
The DNA here is from genome assembly GCA_903901375.1 of uncultured Ignavibacteriota bacterium. Classification (GTDB taxonomy): domain Bacteria; phylum Bacteroidota; class Ignavibacteria; order Tepidaquicellales; family Tepidaquicellaceae; genus CAIKZJ01. Next base: position 3,281 of record CAIUQV010000485.1, on the reverse strand, counting down.
CTGAGGCTGCCTTTTTCAGGTTCAATTCTTCGTTACCCGGTATTACGAATACCACTGTGCCTGTTTTATCGCCTGAGGCAACGAGTGTTTTGAAAACCTGCTCGTGCGGAGCATTTATTTTATTCGCAACGCTGACTGCATCAATTTCATCTTCATTAAATTCATAACTGAATAATTCATAACTGATACTATTTGACTCGAGTATTCTTACGGCGTTAGTCTTTTTCATTAAAGAGCCTTAACTTAAATTAATTAAATTTAATTAAATGAACTCATTTTTGTAATGAAATTAAACCATAAAGAAAGTATCTTTGAGTAAATAACAATATTATGAGTAAAGTACTAACAATCGTCATATTATTTCTTACGTTTAACAGCCTCTGTTATTCTCAAGCTGAAAAGTCACTGATAAGCAATCCTCCAAAACTTTCAGAATATGTTACTGATCAGACGGGTACATTAGAACCGGATGAGATATCTTCTCTAAGAATAAAGCTTCGCAAGTTTTATGATTCAACTTCGACGCAGATACTGGTATTACTTATTCCATCGCTAAACGGTGAGCCTGTGGAAATGGTTTCCAATGCAATATATCATGCGAACGGAATAGGCGGTAAGGAAAAGAACAACGGTGCCTTACTGCTGATTTCGAAAGGTGACAGAAAAATCAGGATAGAAGTAGGATATGGTCTTGAGGGAGTGTTGACTGATGCAATGTCGAAACAGATAATACAGAAAGATATTACTCCTGAGCTGAAGAAAGATAATTATTTTAAGGGTATAGAGAATGCTGTTAATTCCATTATAGCACTTTCAAAAGGTGAATATACAAAAGATAAAAGTAAAACTAAGGAAAACAGTAATGAGAGCAGTGCTGTATGGATTGTTGTAATAATATTGTTTCCGGTTTTTCTAATTATAATTATAATTGCTCTGGTTTTAAGAAAAAGGGGAGGGTATACTTCAGGAAGCAGTGATTACTCGGGATCAAATTATTATTCATCAGGATCGGGTTCTGATAGTTATTCATCGGGCAGCAGTGATTCATCTTCATCGGGCAGCAGTGATTCGGGATTTTCAGGAGACGGAGGTGATTCAGGCGGTGGCGGTGCGAGCGGTGATTATTGATAAAAATTAAATGAAACTTGTTTAAATAAACTTCGTTATAATAATTAAAGGAAGTTTTCTCAAATTTAAATTTGAAGGAGATCCATTATGAAGACATTAATGTTAATAGCAGTATTTGCTTTACTGCCTCTGGTTTTTGTGAATGCTCAGGATAAAAAGAGCACGGAAACAAAAACTCAGACAACTTACACCATTGCCTGGAAAGATATTACCTGCCCTGATTGTCAGGGATGGGGATGGAGACTGGGAGAAGGATTTAAGAACAGCAAGAACAGCTCTGTGAGCGGAACCGGTTCAAATCAGCCGAACACAAACAGGGGAGTATCCAATACAGGTCTTGACAGGTACAAATGTATGGACTGTAACGGTACGGGTAAGATACAGGTAAAGTATTACGTTTCAAGATTATAAAGCACTTTATATTAATTTATAAAGTCTTTAAAAGCAAAGGTTTACAATATAATGCCGGGGGCTCTCTGCAGAGAGTTCCCGGTTTTTTATTTTTGAATAGATAATGCCCTCTGAAAAAAGTATTTTTGTGTATGAAAATTAAGGGTTTTAGTATCATTTTATTTGCCATAATTGCTTTCTTAATATATGGCTGGGGTGCAACAGGGCATAAAATTATTAACAGAAAGTCAATTTATTCATTTCCCGGGGTGATGAGTGCTTTTTATTACTGGTCTGATTCACTATCGAGGCACGGCTCTGATGCTGATTACCGCAAATCTTCCGACCCTACCGAAAGTCCGAGGCATTTTATTGATATAGACAATTATCCTGAATTTTTACAAAACGGAAGGATCCCACAGGCACTGGATTCTTTAATCGCAATACACGGAAATTATTTTGTTCTTGATAACGGAATCGTTCCGTTTTCAATAATTGCGACTACAGATTCGGTACGAAAATATTTTGACCTTCACGACTGGCAGAAAGCGATGCTTAAAGCGTCTGATTTAGGACATTACGTTGCAGATGCACACAATCCGCTTCACATTACCAAGAATTACGACGGACAGCTTACGAACCAAACAGGAGTTCACAGCAGGTATGAAACGACTTTGATAAACGCTGATTCGAGTCTGATTATTTATACAGGTGATACTGCACAATATATTACAAACATAAACACTTTTGTGTTTGGATTTCTTTATAACAATTACAAATACGTAGATTCGGTTCTTTATGCGGACAGTGTAGCCCATTCCATTGCGGGGAATTACGGAAGTGTTTATATACAGAATTTATGGCAAAGAGCGGGAACGTTTACGATTAAATTGTTCAAGAATGCTTCGCATAACCTTGCCCGGCTTATTTACACAGCATGGATAAATGCAGGCAGTCCGCTGCCTACATACATTGAAGAGAGCGGAATTGCTGCGGGGAATTATGAACTTACACAGAATTTTCCTAATCCTTTTAATCCTTCAACAACTATAAAGTTTTCTTTACCGAAAAGCAGTTTTGTGAACCTGAGTGTGTACGACATAACAGGAAAATTAGTCGGAGTGATTCTGAACGAGAAGAAAAGTTCCGGTACTTACAGCATTTTGTTTAATGCTTCATATCTGCCAAGCGGAACATATTTTTACAGAATAACTGCTGATGATTATACTTCGGTGAAAAGAATGATACTTGTTAAATAGGAATTTCCTTGTCAGGCAATTTCTATTTCAGTGCCTTTCGAAACTCTCTTATAAGGATTCCTGCAGAAACAGAGACGTTCAGCGATTCGCAATCTGTGTATGCTTCAATCTTAATCTGCTGAAAATTGCTATTGCTTAAAATTTCAGACGAAACTCCATTAGCCTCATTACCAAAAACGAGTACACATTTACCGGGTTTTGGATTTGTGTTAAGAGTTTCTCCGTTTAGTGATGTAACGAACACATTGTAACCGTTACGGGAGAGAGCATTAAGCTTTTCAGGAAGCTTCACGTTTGTTTCGATGTTCATGTGAAAGAGAGACCCCTGTGTGGAACGGATAGTTTTTGGATTAAAAATGTCTGCAGAGTTTTCGCTTATTAAAACACTATCAACGCCGAACCAGTAACAAGTTCTGAGAATAGTCCCGAGGTTGCCCGGATCATTTATTCTATCGAGTGCAACGATAAACCTGTAATCTTTATTCTGATTTTGAATTTTCCCGG
>CAIUQV010000484.1 GCA_903901375.1 uncultured Ignavibacteriota bacterium | reverse complement strand
GTGTGATATAATATTATGCAGTGCAAAAGAACACACTGAAACAATAAATATTAAAAACAGTAATACCATGGCGGTAAAATACCGCAGGTTTTCATTTCTTATAAAGCTTAATAAATGTATCATAAAACAATTCTCCAAGTTTTTGATTTCCAAGTTCATTCAAATGGGAACCACCTTCAAGTATATTCTCTTTAACAAGCAGGTTCTTTCTTGCATAAGGGATTTTCAATGAATCACAAGCCGAAACCAGCAGTTTATTATTCCCGTCATCCGGTTCCATTGAAACGACGAAAAACTTTTCGCCATATTTACTTTTATATTTAATAAGGCATTCTTTTAATCTGCTGACATCGTTTGCATAATTTACTGTATCAGAAACAGAATAAGTAACCGATTGAATACTTTCCTGTTTCGAATTATAATTATTTAATCCGTTTGCAATAAGATTGACGGAAGCCAGATTATTACGGAATACATTAGCAAACACTTCTAATTTACTATCGTTAATCCTGATGCCGAAGTTGTCGGGAAGTGTAAAGTTAAATGCGCCAGTATAATTCTGAAAGTTTAAATCCAGTACTTCCAGACAAGTAACCAACAGACAGACATAATCGGGCTTATAGTACTTTTCATAGAAATTTGACCTGAACCAAAGTAAGTAAGGATCATTATTGGGTGAGCCCAAATTAAGAGGTCTGAAATTTGTGTTCTTAAGCAAATCAGCAAAGACCGATACTGCCATTTTCTTGGGGTTTACCTGCATAGCCTCAAGAAAAGAATCGCCAAGCATAAAAATAATTTTTGAGCTGTCGTCAATAGAAACATCTGCTCCGGGAAGACCAATATTATTGTAACTGAATACATTATTACCACCTTCAACTGTCCAGTACTTTGTGAAAGGAGATTTCCACTTTAGGACTTCGCTGTTTATAATATGCGAAGCATAAGCAAATTTCCTCTGTCCTGTTCTTTTGGGATAACCAAGAATATTATTTATAATAAACTCGGCTAATCCGAAAGAAACTATAAAAGCAAACAATATTATGAACAGTCTTTTCATATAAAGAACAGCCACCCTATAGTTACAAAAATAAATGTGATAAGAACTGCAAAATAGCTAAACGCCTTTGTGTCTGTTATCTTTATCAGTTTTTTCCTTTTCTTTTTAAATAAATTCCAGAACTGATAGACTGAAATACCAAAGCCGTGGTAAAGTCCCCAATAAAGAAACTTTATTTCAGAACCATGCCAGAGACCACATATACCCATTGCGATTAAAGGTACGAAGAAAAGCATCCAGATTTTATTTGAGCTAAAGCTGCCCAGCGGGAAAAAGAGGTAATCACGAATCCAGTCAGACAGAGATATATGCCAGTTCCTCCAGAACGTGGAGATATTTTCCCTTAAATATGGGAAGTTAAAGTTTTCCATTATTTTAAAGCCGAAAACATTAGACGTTCCGATTGCTATATCGCTATATCCGGCAAAATCAAAATATATTTGTAAGGAAAAACCAAACAAAGCAAGGGCCTTCATCAACAACGAGTATTCATTAGGATTCTTCCAGACGAAAGAAACATAATATCCAATCCAGTCTGCAAGTACAAATTTCTTGAACATCCCGTATGCAATTCTCTCGAACGATTCAAACAGGAAAGAAGATGAAAAAGCAATTTTATCAACTCTCATTTGTTTTTCAAGACGTTCAAATCTTTCAATAGGACCTGACAGGAAAATAGTAAACAGACCTCCATAAAAAAGTAAATCCATAAAAGAGGCTCGCTTATTCAGCCCCCAATAAAGGTCTGTAAGATAAGAAATGTATTTAAACGTGATGTATGATAATCCAAGCGGTACGAGTATTTTTTCAAAAGAATTAATGCTATGAAAAGAAAAGAAGCTTATTATGTATGCAGAATATTTATCAAAATATCCTGAATATTTAAAGAATACAAGAATTAGAATAATTCCCGCAAGTGAGAGTTTATGATAGAGCTTCTTATCAGAAGAACCAGAAACAAGAAATGAAAATCCAAAAGTATAAAAAGTCAGTAATAGTACAACGATAAATGCTGTTCTATCGACGAGGAATACAAACAACAAACTAACAAGAGTAAGGAATGCATTCCTGATTTTTTGAGCAGGGATAAACCAGTATACAAAAGCTGAAAAGAGAAATGCGGATATGAAATAGTATCCTAAATTCATTATCAGAACTGATTTATTATTTCAATCATCTGATTTACTGTATCGAACGATTCCGCTGTAATTCTCGGAGCCGGAATACGTTTGCCGAATTCCTTTTCTATGTATGTCTGGAGTGAAACGAGTGAGAAAGAATCAATAAGCCCGCTTGAAATCAGCCGGGTATCTGCATTAATCTCAATATCATCACCCGTTAAGTACTCACCTTTAATAAAATTAATTAACTTTTCTTCCATTAAAATTGTATTTAAATTGCACTCAACAAAATAATTATTAAATGGATAACATTAAAATCAAAAATAAAAGCGGCAACACAATAAATATAGATATGCGATACCCGAAGGACAGTGTATCAAACCTTCCACTTTTAATATTCTGTCATGGATTTAAAGGATTTAAAGACTGGGGTTGTTTTCCTTACATGCTTGATAAGATTGCGAATGCGGGAATATTCACTGTATCGTTTAATTTTTCATTAAACGGAGTGGATAACGAGAAAGATAATCCGATAGACTTTGACAGACTCGATAATTTTGCGAAGAATACTTTTTCTGAAGAACTTGACGATTTAGGATGTGTGATAGATTTTCTTGAAAAGGAAAAGAATAAATACACTTATAATTTTGATTCACTTGTACTTGCGGGACATTCACGCGGGGGCGGAATAGCAGTACTTAAAACTGCAGAGGATGAAAGGATAAAGAAGCTCATAACTCTGGCTTCGGTAGCCGAATTCAACAGATACGGAGAAGAGACCAAAAGAACCTGGAAGGAAAGGGGTTACATTGAAGCTTTAAATACACGCACAAAACAAAAGATGAGAATGAATGTATCCCTGCTGGAAGACCTTGAGAAGAATTATTCACGGCTCAACATTCGGGAAGCAATGAAAAGCGTAAATGTTCCTGTACTCATTGTACACGGGACGGAAGATTTAGCGGTAGAAAAAAATGAGGCGGAAACTCTGTATAACTTATGCAATAAAGAAACAGCACGTCTTATAATCCTCGAAAAAACCGGGCACACATTCGGGGCAGTGCATCCATTTGCAGGAACAACGCCGCAACTGGAGGAAGTTATAGGAGAGATTACAGGGTTTTCCAAATAATGTGAGTATTATTAATTGATTGATAAATAGGGATTTTTTCTTTAGTTTTAGGTAAATTTCTTAAAATAAGATGAGTTTCTTAAAATATGCCCTAGCTGCCGTCTTGGCAATAACAATCAACCTCCAGGTTTTTTCTCAGGAACAAATGAATGTTAAGCCAAAAGATTTTAATCCGCAAAAGGTAATTATCTATAATAATGGAAATCCGCTGAATACTTCGGGATATACTGTTTCAGGTTTAAACGCAGTAACGCAATATCCGAACATTCGTGTTTTTAACAGTCCATACAATCAAACAGAACCTTCTGTTTCAATATCCGGAGCAAGTCCTAACAACTTATTCATAGGTGCAAATACAGATAACGGAATGGGTTATTATTCTTCTTTTAATTCCGGCCTGAATTACAGCGGCGGAGATATTATTCCCGGTTCATTATACTATTCAACAAATCCATACGTTTCACACAATAATACAGGAGCATTATACTACAATTATACAGATGATTATATAGTTACCGACCGTTCATTTAACAACGGTGTAAACTGGGGCGGAAGAATGGTGGTACCATCATCAACGCTTTATGATATGAACTCAATTGCGGTTGACAATACACCTGCAAGCCCTTATTACAACAGAATATACGTTGCCTGGAGTAACTTCAACCTTGCACAGCCTAAAATATATATATCATATTCAACTGATAACGGACTTACATTCAGTTCTTCATTACCGGTAGGGTCGCCACAAGCCAATCATTATGAACAGGGTGCAAAAATAGTCATAGCGGCAGACGGCACTGTGTATTGTATTTGGGCAACTCCTAATATTTCAAACAGCAACATAGAAGATAAAATAGCTTTTTCTAAATCCACTGACGGAGGACAGACCTGGTCTGCACCGACATATCCGTTAACGATTAACGGAATAAGAGGGTTTCTGCTACCAAACGGAATACGTGTAAATTCTTTTCCTTCTGCGGCAATAGATAATACGGGAAAAATATTTGTAACCTGGGCACAAAGAAACCTTTCTCCTGCAGGCAGTGATGCAGACATATGTTTCAGTTATTCATCAAACAGCGGAACATCATTTTCAATTCCTGTAAGAGTTAACGATGATGCATTGAATAACGGCAAAAACCAGTTTCTTCCATGGATTGCAGTTGACAACACAAACAACAATATAGCTATTACATTTTATGACAACCGCGATGCTTACAAGTCTGATTCCTGTGATATATTTGCAGCGGTTTCAACAAACGGAGGAACTTCATTTACAAACATTAAAGTAAGCGACAGAGCACACAGACCAACACCATTAAGCGGATATGCTGACGGTTATTATTCGGATTATATCGGAATAGCAGCAAAAGGTAATGTTAT
>CAIUQV010000483.1 GCA_903901375.1 uncultured Ignavibacteriota bacterium | reverse complement strand
TATCACTCAACCCCGGATATCTGTCACTTTGCATCACATTATGTACCCTTGGTTTACGAAGGTCACAATCAAGCAAAAGAGTTTTATTTCCTGCCTGAGCAAAACTTCCCGCTAAATTTGTCGAAACTATCGTTTTACCTTCAGATGGTATCGTACTCGTTACCAATATCACTTTTAATGGCTTCTCTTCAATCTTTGAATATTGTATTCTTGTTCTAAGTGCCTTAAATGCTTCCGATACTGACGAAGAAGGTTTAAGTTCAACAATAAAATCAGTTTCAGGTGAATGTTCTTCAACTAATTCTTTAAAACTTGGTATCCAGGAAAGCACACTTGCACCCTGTGTTTCAAGCTGTTCAGGAGTTTTTATAGATTTATCAAGATAATTCCTTGTAAACGCAAAAATGATACCAAGTGCCAGGCCGATAATTATACCGGTGAGAATGATTAAATTTTTATTGGGTGAAACGGGTCCTACGCTGTCAACACCCGGGTCAAGCAATGAAGCATAACCAAGTCTTGACCTTTCATTAATGGTAGCTTCCTGATATTTCTCCTCGAGGGCAAGATAGAGTTTCTCATTAGACTTTCTAACTCTTTCCAGCTTAGCATATTCGACACTCTGCGATGGTAATTTATTAAACTCAAGTTCGTACTTTGATAATACCTCGTTTACGCTTTTAATCTTTGTTCTGAGTGAATTTGCCTTTAAATTGTTCAGCAGAATATTCTCGGCTATAGACCTGACTTCCTGTGGTGTTTCAGAAATCAATCCTGTTCTGAGTATTTCTGTCTTCTCGGTTAAAGATTTATTCAGTTTTTCAAGTTTGACTTTAGTATCGTTTATAATTTTATCTTTAACCTTCTGGTCTGTTGCGTTTGTAATTTCAAGGTCGCGTTTTACTTCAAGATCCGCAATCTGGCGCTGTAATTCAGTAATGTATGGCTGCATTATCTGACCTGAAACATAATCGTACAACTTCGTATCAACTCTTTCAGATTCTTTTCTTAAATTGCTTAATTCGTTCTCAGTAGATTTCAGTTCGATACCCGATTCGTTCTTCATTGCATCGTACTTTGAGATTGATTCTATAAGCATTCTCGATTGTTCATCAAGTGCTACAAAACCTGACTGTTTCTGAAAGTTCTCTAAATCAGTTTCAGACTTACCAAGGTCTGTATATTTCTTTTCTTTTTCAACTTCAAGGAATTTCTTAACGTTAATCAGATCTTCTTTATTAATCTCTTTCGAATATTCAACGAACACATTTGCATACACATTTACAATAAGCTGGATCTCATGGAATGAAAGTCCTTCAAGGGAAATTGTTAAAGCATCAACTCCTTTTTTGATGTCAATTTTAACTAAATTTAGCAACCTTCTTCTTATTGCTTCCTGTGAAGCAAGTTTCTTCTGATTCTCGCTCACATTATCCACTACATAAAAGAAAGAGTTGAAATTTGTAACAGATTTCAGAGAATCTATTATTGACCTTGCAACGATATCCCGTATGTAATATCCCTTAAGTATTTCTATCTGGTTTGCCAGATACCTGTCCGAAGCTTCTGTAACAGACAAGTTAAAAGACAAACTCTGAGACTCGAGAATTCCATTCCTTGGTTTCTCAACCCTCACGATTGTTGTTGCTCTGTAATTTACGGGATAGTTTTTCAGGTAGATGAATGTCACAATTAAAGATATTGCAAATATCAGTATAATCGGTAACAAACTCGTCCTGATAATACCCACATAATCGATTATCTTGGGTCTTTCACTTTCAAACTCTTTTTCAAAAAGTTCACTGTCGAACTGGTCAGTGTTTTTCATTTTTTTACTATTTGATTAAACTATGTTTTTTCAGCAGATTAATAAATTAAAGATAGGTCCGGATACAGCTCCGCTGTATTAGTTACATTTACCAATAAAATCCAATTATCCTTATACTAAAATTGTTACTATTTATTAGGAAAGTTAGTTATTTACACACCTATATTCAAGTTTTTAATTTATCTGAAATGTATTTAACCTGTTTAAAAATAAACTTAAATAATCAAACCATTAAAGTTATTTTTCAAATATTCCTTTTATACCTTATTCTTTGTTCGGTGATTTTTTATCCCCTCGGATGGAATGTTTTGTGTACTTCGATTAAGTACTCTCTGTCGATATGTGTATAAATTTGAGTTGTTGATATGTCACTATGCCCGAGCATTTCCTGTATAATTCTTATGTCAGCTCCTCCTTCAAGCAGATGTGTGGCAAAAGAATGTCTTAAGATATGAGGATGCATATCTTTCTTAATACCTGCTTTAGCTGAGTACTTTTGTATAATATTCCATATTGCCATTCTTGTAAGGAACTTCCCTCTGAAATTAAGGAATACAAAATCTTCAGAGAATGGCTTAGCAAAATATGGCCTGCTTTTTTCCAGGTAAAGGTTAATATATCTGATTGCTGAACTGCCAACAGGTACAATCCTTTCTTTTGAACCTTTTCCGAATACCCTGAGTATTCCTTCTTGAAAGTAAATGTCATTAATTCTTAAATTAACTGTCTCACTGACTCTTAAACCCGACGCATACATCGTTTCCATTATCGCCCTGTCTCTCAGTTCAAATTTATCATCAAGGTTTGTCTGCATAAAAATTTTATCAATCTCCTGTATCGTCAATACGTCAGGAAGTTTTCTTGCAGATTTTGGCGCGTCTATTATATCCGTTGGGTTAGTCTCAATATTCTTCTCAGAAAGAAGATATTTGAAAAATGTCTTAAGCGATGAAATATGCCTGTTTATAGACTTTATCGAATAGTAATCGCCTTTCTTGCTTTTCTGATTCCTTAAATAGTAAATGTATGATTCAATAATTTTATCGGTCACTTCTTCAACATTTTCTATCTTCTTTTCTTCCTTCAAGTAGTTAATAAATCTGTCTAAATCGAAGAGATAATTGGAAAGTGTATTCTCGGATAGTGATTTCTCAAGTCTTAAATAATTTACGAACTGTTTCCTGAAAAATTCCAGATTACTCATTTTTCTTCTCTTCAGGATATTTTATCCTCTGGTGGTATATTCCAACTAATATTTTCAGGAAACTCTTTTTGATTTTTGTTAAATCTCTCAGAGTCAGTTCACATTCGTCAAGCTCCCCTTCTATGAATCTTTTCTTGATTATATCATCTATCTTATCTTCAAGTTTTTTTGGAGTAGGGTCTTCCACGACTTTCGTTGCAGCTTCAACCGTATCTGCCAACATTGCTATTGCAGTCTCACGAGAAGAAGGTTTTGGTCCCGGATACCTGTAAATATAATCCAGTACATCTTCTTTATTCTCGTCAGTAGAGTTCTTTGCCTTATTATAAAAAAATGAAACGAGAGTTGTTCCGTGGTGCATCGGTATAAAGTTAATCACTTCCTGCGG
>CAIUQV010000482.1 GCA_903901375.1 uncultured Ignavibacteriota bacterium | reverse complement strand
CTCTCCCTCTGTAGTTTTGGTTTCATACCTTTTGAACCGTTTTAGTAATTCTATTTTCTTCATTGTCGCCCTTCCTTTCTCTTATTTTTGTAAAAATAAGTATTTCTCGGACGACATATGTCGTTATTTTAACAAAATCATCTTCTTCATATCGCTGAATCCGTCTGCATTTAGTCTGTAAAAATAAATACCTGATGATAATTCGCTTCCTGAGAAGAGAATTTTATGATTACCAGCATTATAAATCACATTGTTCAGAATTCTTTTAACTTCTTTTCCGGTAATATCATACACAACAAGAGATACCAAACCGGTTTTAGGAATACTGAACTCAATATTAGTTATCGGGTTAAAAGGATTCGGATAGTTCTGAAATAAATTAAACTTATCCGGTACTTCGTTATTATTTGTAACACCAACAAGACCGACAGAAACATTAATAAATCTTTCGTGTACAGGAGTTCCGTTAGGTCCACTACCCTGAACCCTTACGGTATATGCCCCGGAAGGGACACCGCCTGTTGTTTTTATTTTTAACCTCAGTGAATCAGGATATGACGTCAGAATACTCTGAGGTGTATTAGTGGTTTTATTTAAGAATGTCATAGTGATGGAACCTGTGCCCGGAGGAGTTATTAAGGCAGCAGAGAATAATGCAGTATCGGTGTATAATTTTACAGCGGGAACACTTACGATAACGACAGCACTGTCGTTTAGGCCGCCCATATTTAAAGATGCCGGACTTACCCGCATTGCAAAGTCAGGGAAATATGCACCCATATTTTGCGCTGTACCATTTCTGTGATCACTCCATATACTGAATCCAACTTTAGGATTATTAGCAGTCATAGTAGTATAATCCCCTCTGTAGGTATTAGGTGAAACAGGAGGGTTTGGATACGTGAAAGTGGAATTTGATATTTGCTGGCTTTGTGCAAAAGTTTGTCCGCCGTCAGTTGTATAAGTAGCGTATATAGCGGTTTCGAATGTGGTCGGATTAGCTCTGTCGTCATACCAGTGAATGTATAGTTTTCCCGTAGTTCTTTCGCAGAATATTTCAGGGAACCACTGGTCGCTCAGAGTCGGGTTTGGATTGTCGTTAACCCTAACTGCTGCTGACCACGTAGCGCCCTGGTCTGTTGAATAGCGTAACCATATATCAGGCTTGTTACCGTTTCCGGGAGGATCATTCGATGCATTAACATGGTACAATCTTCCTCTGTATGGACCGTTAGAATTATCCATTGCAATTTTAGGGTGAGCATCTGTTCTTGCATTATTAATTGTATGTCTGCTACCGGTATAATATCCTACATACCCTGCCCATCCGCTCTGGCTCGACATAAGGGTAAAGTTTGCACCTCCATTTGTTGAGCGGTAATAATTATAAATTCTTCCGCCACCGGAAGAACCGGTATTAGTAACATACATAACACAGCCACCGTCAATTGCACCATTAGGACCGACAGCAATATAACAACCGGGCAAAGAGTTACTCGGCGAGAATGTTGTAGTCCACGTTAAACCTGCATCAGTGCTTCTTGCAAAATTTCCTGGAGTCATAGCTGCATAGACATAATTAGCATAGGGACCGTTTCCAGTGTATTCAGCTGTAACATGGTTTCTGTCATTTCCGCTAACAGATAAAATAGGTGCAGACCAGTTAATTCCGTTATTTGTGGAACGGTAAACATACTGACCTGTAACACCTGATGCATAGATCAATACTCCGTTACCAGTATGTGTTGCCCATGGGTCACAACATGTACCAGCAGGATAACTGGGATTAGTTGTATACCAGTTGATACCTCCGTTAGTTGTCCCGTGTCCGTTTTGCGGTAAGCCTGTAGCATTGGCACCGAAGAAAATCCACATAGGATTGAGCGGATTGGAAGAACCGTACTGTTCGTAATAATCAACTGCGACATCAAAGTTATCAAAATTATTTAAAGTAACAACCATAGGCTGTCCCTGAATTCTTGGTGGAACGAAAACAGTACGCGATTCCTGAGTAGGTCTTTCAAATCTTGGATCATTGTCGTCGATGGGTTCATCATATTTCTGTGCCTGAAGTAACAAAATACCTGAAGCGGATAGAATTAAAAGTAAAGGAAGAATTAACTTTTTTCTTAACAGAGTAAAATTTTTCATATATTGAACTATAAGTTAAAAGGTATCTAAATATATATGTATGAGATTAAATAAATAAGTCAAATTACTAAAATACACTTTGAACATAATTAAAAACCCGGATTTGTTCTGTTTGGGACAAAGCTGAAGTAATAAAGGAAATTTAAGAATTCACCAAGAAACAATACTATTAATAACGATAAAAAAGGTTCGTGCTTTATTGCACGAACCTTTAAATTAAAATCCTGATACCCCACTTTCGCAGGAATGACATTTTACTGAATTATTTCAGATGCTTTGCAAGGAATTTTTCCATCGCACCGTAAAAATCGAAACGGTTTTCCTGATTATGGAAACCGTGTCCTTCGTTGTCTTTTACCATATACTCTACTTCTATTCCGCGTTTCTTCATAGCTTCAACCATCTGGTCTGATTCGTTTATGTTAACTCTCGGGT
>CAIUQV010000481.1 GCA_903901375.1 uncultured Ignavibacteriota bacterium | reverse complement strand
TCCGTCCACATATTCGCCTTTGATCCTTTCGCTGGAGTACCATCTTCATGCACGTAGGGTCTGTCCCCCGTTCCTATTATTTCCATTTTACCATCTTTATCAAGGTCTTTTATCTTATTCCATCCGGCTGAAACAGGACCGCTCAAACCAAAGTACTTTGCTTCATAACCGTTTGTTGTATCAACTCCAGTTGAATCAATATAAAACAATGAACCACCGGTTCTTACATCACCCATTACAACTTCATCCTGACCGTCTTCGTCTATATCGCCAACTTCCAGGTCCAGAAAACCGTCGCCGCCGTAGAAGGAAATACTAAATACATTCTTAGTCCTGAATTCAGGAAAGTTAGTGTAAAAATAATAGCAGTCGACATGAGAATATAGACTCCCATCGTATGTAGCCCATACACCAACACGCTTAAGTGAATCGAACTGACAGGTATCTACAACTACTGCGTCGTTAAAGTACGTTGGAAAATCTGTAAATACAAAATGGTACTTTCCGGGACTGTCACACTGAAGTACAAAACCTATATATGAATTAATAAAATATGCAACAGCAAAGCACTCTTTTTTACCGTCGCGGTTGAGGTCGAAGACATCTTTCAGTCTGTTTGTACCGCCTTTTGGAAGGAGTGTATCCCATTCTATTCTGTACTGATTGTTCGGGAGTACTTCAAACACTACCATTGTTGCAGGGCTGTTTAGTTGCGGCGGTGCGGTCTGGAATGTGTAAATCATTTCCGTGAGGCCGTCTCCGTCTATATCGCCAACGGTTGTGTATTCATTTAAGTAACCCGTGAGGAATCGTTTCTTTTCTATGAACTGGTAATCGTAAAGAAACACTCTGCCATCTTCGAGGAAGTTCCATTGCGGTACCATAATGAGCAAGGAACTGTCTTTAACTTCGTATATTTTAGAATTATCCATAGATGCAGTTGAGCCGTCTGTGTATGTTATTTTCAGACTATGGTATTTGGTGAGGTACGGTGCATAGTTTTCGGGAATGAACGATTCTATTCTTCTGACGGGTTTTGTTTGTTTTATCGTATAAAACGGTGTGAAGTGTGAACTGCCGACGTTTTTGTAGAAAGTGATTTCATTTGTACTTTTGCGGTAAACGGCAGCATCGTTCGCTCTGTCGTTACGGTCGAATAAACCAATGGCAACAGTATCGGGTTTTATACCGGATTTATTGTTATAAACAAGTTTTGTTCGTCCAAGTTTATCCTTTGAGTATTTAACACCGATTCGTTCGGGTTGTGCAATCATATCCTGAGCAAAAAGCATATTGCTTAGCGCAAGATAAATAGTTGTTAAATAGATTAATCTTGTAAATTTAAAACAAATCATAAAATGCCTCGTTTATTAAAATCGAATAATAATTAAATTAAATATACAGCATAATCTTAAACGACTATACTTAACTTTTAATTAAAACTAAAACACAAGTAGAACTTAACAAAGTTTGATTAACTTTCCTAACTAAGAAATGCCCGAATAATACCAGTATAAATATTTTTAAAAATAGCACATCCCAAATAAACACATATAAAAACAGCGCAATAGAAATTGCCATTAGCAACGAAATTTTAATTGTGTTTTTTTAAGTGTGTGGAGTTGTGAGATTGATTTATTGTTTGTTTAAGAAATTGTTTGGGTGTTAAAAGAAAAAACACTTTAATACTTTTATTATCAGCTATAGCTTTGACTGCTTTTTGCTATGAGCAGATATAAACGTTTTTAGCTTTTCCCTTAACCATTTCTTTGTGCTGAAATCTGTTTCGTTTTCGATTTTATGAAGCAGGTGTTCTAAGTTATACGTTTTCTCCTTCTTTATGTATTTTTCTTTCTCGTTCAGAAATTTGTGAGTGTATTCGACAAATTTAAAGTACCATTCTTTATCTGTTTTGGTGAGAAGTTTGTCTTTGTCTGCATATGTTTTATAGTTGTGAAGAAGTTCCCGTATTTTTTCAAATTTATTTAACTCATAGTTTGCTTTTATAAGAAGATTTATAATGTCGTATTTATAGTGACTTTTTGCTTTGATTAATAACTCTGCGTTTATGATTGAAAGTTCATATTCCCCGTTCAGGTAATAATACTGAGCCATTCCGTATATATTCATAATTTCGGTTTCTTTTGGGTGAAGTTTGTCTCCGTGATTGTTTATAAATATTAATAACTTGGTTTTGTTTTCTGTTTTAACACAATTAAGAATAAAGTTTCTGTAAATGGCAGTATTCAAGTATTCTGTTTTACCGTTCACATAATACTTATTTTTTACGAATTCATTTTGAATATCGATTACTTCTTCTGTAAATTTATTATTCTTATCAGACATTCTCTGCCGCAGAAAGCAGTAATTCATTAAAATACTGTGCTGAGTTTTTTTGAAATCCTCACTGTACGCATCTTTAATCCTGTAGTAATACTCCTTATATTCATTATAGTTCGCATCAATCAGCGGATTGCTGAAAAGTTTATACAGTTTATAGAAAAGTGTAATTGTATTCTTTTGGTGACTGTTGAACATTTTAAATTTAGGTGTTTCAATAAACCTGAAAAGGTCAACCATATCTACGGGGAAGAGACCTTCATTATAATCGTCCATACTATTCCGCTGAAATACAAAATTTACAAGGTTTATTACTGTCTTTGAAATTGTAAATACTTTCAGGTTCTTTGTGGATTCTACCGTATAATGTTTTTGTTTTATAATTTTAGATTTAATTTTGAGTTTGTCCTCGGTTGTGTTTAAAACATCATACTTTAGCATATCTATTTCAAACATTTTAAGAAAGTAGTCGTTATCGTGACTGTCTATGTCAATAATTGATTTGTCAAGTTCTTCCATTCTGGAATCAAGAAGCTCATAATTCCCCTTTTTTAAGAGATAAGTGCAATAATTATATTCTGCTAAAAAATGATTGTCTTTTCTTGAACGGATTTTTGTGAATTCAATATAGCTGTCATTCAAACCGGAAAGGATTTTTCGTACCGTTGTTTCCGAATATTTTGATTCTTTGATAATAACATCTTTTAATTCTTTGTAATTCTTGAATTTTATATGTTTCTGATGTCTCCTAATTATCTTAAAAACCATATACTGCGAGTCCATTGAGCTGAAATAAGATGTATTAAGATACTTCTCGAAAGATAATAATTCATCCTTGGACAGATAATATGCGTTATGGAAAAACTCGTGTACTTTCACAATTAATATTCAATGGGTAAATGTACATTAATATAAAAAATATTCGGAATACTTAAAAACGATTTTTTGAGTACCAATTTTTGTGGTGGTATTATTCAATGTCTTCTAAGTTTTTGAAATTCACTGACTGTAAATAAATTGCATCACTTTCATTAATTAAAATACATTAAAATGAAAAAAGCAATTTTCACACTCGCACTGTTTGCAGCCTTATTATCCGGCGTAACAGGTTTTTCTTCGGAAAAAGTAATTAATTCCTCATTATCTCAATGCCAGTTTACTGAATGGGTTGAATATGTTTATATTGGGGATCAATTGTACAAGATTACTCATCATGATGATGGGTCGGAAACTATTCAGGCAGTTTTTGTTAACGATTAAGAATTCTGCAATATTTTTTGCTGTCAAAAAGCAGAGACTTCGTCTCTGCTTTTATATTTACACTTCAAAAATACAGGTCTTTGACGTATTCCCTGAAGTTTTCGTTTATCCATCTGTAGTTATTAAGAACGTATACAAAGAAATCAACCTCAGTTCTTCCTTTGAAATACTGATTACGCGTGAAGTAACCGTAATTACCGCCTTTATCGTCAACCAGTATCGGCGGATGTGTTGCATACTCATTCCATGGACTCAGATAACTGAATTCATTCCCGTAATCGCTGAATTCACTCCAGATGGAAAGATTATTATTCTTCGTCCCGTAAACACCGTTTTCGTTCCAGATAGATTCGTCGTGAAACTGTGTGCAGGTAATACATCCCAGATAAACATCGTGATTCTCGCCGCCGTATATCATTACTTTTTGCGCAAAGGCAGACGCAGCAGCAAATAAGAATATTATAATTAATATGAATTTCATACACAATAAATTATGTTAATAATAATTCAATTGCAATAAAATTCTTGCGTCTTGTATTTATGTATTTCCGGAGGGAGTAAAGATTGTCGATTATCATCATTATATCCACCATTAATCCAATAAATTTACCGTTTGTCCTTTTCTCATAGAATTAAAATGATAAACTTATGTAGTTTTGCTTATACATTAAATTTATAAATATGCAAAAAAGAGTCTTAGTAATAGATGATGATGCCGCAATCCGTGAACTTGTTTCCGACATACTCACGTCCGAAGGGTATTACGTGATTGAAAGGAACAGTGCTGAAGCGGGACTTGAAAAACTTCTCTCGAAGAATAAAACGGGAGATAATAAGTTTGATATTATAGTTTGCGATATTATGATGCCCGGAGCCACGGGTTTTGAAGTTCTGAAAAAGATTAAAAGAAGCAAAAAGATAGATGTGCCTATTTTTATATTTGTAACAGCAAGCAAGGAAAGAAGCGACCTCAGGACTGCTATGGAGTCAGGAGCGGATGATTTTATAACCAAACCTTTTACTGCCGTTGAGTTACTGAAAGCAGTTAAAGCACAGGAAGCGAAGAAAGAAGAGATTGAAGATAAGTTGTTGAAAAATATTCTTGTGCAAAAGAAAAGAAAGTCCGAAGAAGTTACTTCGAAGGTCAAAATATCAGGCGGTCAGAAGTTTAAAACAGACGACAAACTTTTTATCAGCAACGTTAACAATTCCGGCTTCGTTTACATAAAGGATATAGTTCTTATTAAAAGTTTAAAAGATTACACAAAAATATACACCTGTGGTAAAGAATCTTACATAGTAAGGAAGCCTCTGAAACGCTGGCTAAGCTCACTTCCCGAAGAGAGTTTCCAGCTCGTAAACCGCTCTGAAATAGTCAACGTTGACTTTATATCAAAACTGATAAAGCTTCCAAACAACACTCACGAAATTATATTGAATAACTGTACTCAGAAAGTTACCATCAGCAGAAGAATCAGCATTAAACTCAAAAGCCAGCTTAAATCATTATAGCCAAAACAAAAACGGACTTTAAATAATTAAAGTCCGTGTATTGCGGTTATTCTTTTAACCAAAAGGGTAATTAAATTAAATAACCAGAAATTTTCTATGTCGTAACAAAAATAATAAACCCTTCCTGCCATAAACAGAGATTTTAGATAAACGGTAAATATTCATCAACGAACGGTTTGCTTTATCTTAAGAATATTCTGAACAATGAATTAAGAAATATTAAGCAGGTTTCATAGTTTAAGACTGTCCAGTATATAGAAACAAACATCCCCCCAGGTGTATTCTGCGGGGATGTTTTATAAGCTTATTTGATAAGTACCATACGTTTAGTCATCACAAAATCATTGCTCTGTATTCTATAGAAATAAACACCGGATGCGAGGGATGATGCATTGAACGTGACAGAATAATAGCCGGCCTTCTTTACTTCGCCTGCAAGAGTTTTTACTTCCCTGCCTGTAATATCGTAAATCTTTAATGATACGAAACCATCTTTTGGCAATGAGTACTTTATTGTTGTAGATGGATTAAACGGGTTTGGATAATTCTGTGATAATGAGTATTCTTTAGGAAGAGTAATAATAACCGGATTTATGCCAACAAGAGAATTGTATTTTATCACAACTATATCAGTTCCGGTGTTTGAGATATTATTACTACTTTCACCCGTTACATAGACACCTCCAGAAGTGTCAACGGCAATTGCAGATGCATTACACAAGGAATCTTCGCCGTAATATGCAACATCCCAGCTAAGATTACCAAATTTATCATAAGCAAGCGTTATTATTGGTTTAGGGTCCCAGGGATAAGGTACCTGATGTCTTCCGACAATGTAGCAATTTCCGTATTTATCCACATCCATACCAATTGGATAGTCCTTAATTCCAAAACCGCTATCGTAAATCTTAGACCAAAGCAATATTCCCTGAGAGTTGTACTTGACTAAGCATATATTCATATTTCCCGAGATAAAATCGCTTTTACCGACAGCATACAGGTTGTTCCACTTATCAAGTTTGCAATAATTATATTGCAAATATTCTACATTTGCAGGTTTATCTAATGATAGTTTTATCAAATCACCATTCTCATTATAAACCATCAATAAACCATAACTTGCAGAATAACCTGTAAGATAAATCCTTGATGAATCGTCGATTTCAAGTTTGCTGAAGGCCTGACCAAATCCCGGACCGTACTCCCTAAACCATTTCAAATTACCAAAAGTATCATATTTTAATAATGTAGCTTTACCTTCACGCGATGCTGCAACATATATAAAACCTTTTTTATCAAATTTAATATCATTTGCTCCTGCCCCATTTAGAGTGGATAAATATCTTGCCACCCACCTTTGATTGCCTGATGAATCGTATTTAATAGTTATGGCATCAGATCTTGTTCTGCTACTTGAACCAGTTACATATACGTTTCCGCTATTATCAAGACACATACTACTTGGATTATCATTAGATAAAGAATCAAAGGTATATCTTTTGAACCAATTCAGGTTTCCCTTCGAATCAAGTTTAAATGTTGTAATGTCATCACCTGTTTCACCGCCAAAACTGCCTGTTACATATACATTCTCCGCACTATCGGTTAAAATTTTTCTAAGACTACCATAACCCATATAAATATTTTTATAAGTCCAGATTACCCTACCATACTTATTGTATTTTAATATTAATGGTCCCCAATATCCTTCGACAGTATATCCTGCAACATAGATAAAATCATTTCTGCAGGTTATATCATATGGCTGGTCCAAGTCACTTAAGTTATATGTTGACACCCATTCCTGTGTAAACTGTGCATTACATTGATGAGTACCTAATATCAGTGTACAGGATAAGACTATAATCATCGAAATTAAAGCCTTTTTCATAAAGTGTTAAATTAAAATAATTTATTAAAAAACATTACCAATCAAAATGAAAAACAATAAACTTATAATATCTACTTTTCATAAATCATAATTGACTTTTTAACATTCATTTAAAACTCAAACAATAAAAGTAATACTAAAACAAAATTTAAGGGACGGAGTAAAATAACCTCAACATTTTTATTCATATAGACTTATATACTCCGTCCCGAATTATACATTTCAATCACATAACATAATTATCACAACACATTTCTAATATTTTTAAAAATCTCATTTCAACAGCATCAATCTGTTAACTTTTGTGTATTCGCCCGCAGAAATGCGGTAGAAATAAACACCGCTGGGCAGGTTCGACGCATTAAATTCAACAATATGATTACCTTCTCCATAGTTCTTATCAGTTAATGTTTGGATTTCCTGACCAAGTGTATTGTATATCTTTATAGTTACTTTTGATTCTTTAGGAATATTAAAGAATATGTTTGTAACCGGGTTAAATGGGTTTGGAAAATTCGAAACAGAATACGTTTTCGGAGCATAAAGATTCTTTTCATTATTACTATTCTGCCTATTGTCAGAAAGAATTTCACCAATTGGGTTTGGATTATTTATACCCACTAAGTAACCAACAGTGTTTGAATTAACAGACACTAAATTGGTTTTATCAACACATACAGCATAATAAAAACAATTATCTCTTGGGTTTGTTGGGGCATTCGAAGAAACCACACAGATTTCATTATAGTCAACATAATCAAATTGATCTTGTAATAATGGAATAGAATTCCACTGATTGTTCGTTCCCGGACTTTTTTTATAAAGAATAAAATTGTTGTAATCATAAACTTCATTTTTATCAATGTGCAGTCTTGGCCTCCAATATGTTCCATCGAAATAATAGTCTTTTAAAATTATAGGAGGTGATGGGTTAGTGTTTGTAATAGAAGGATTAAACCTGAAAATATTAAAATCGTTTAAACTTCCGCCTGATTTAGAAAGAATAAGTGCCATTCCGCCTTGATTGTTTATATCATCAACGTTAATCTTATCGAATTTTAAATCCGTATATCCATTTATCTGTAAATAATTCTGTGGCTGCTGTGTGAAGTATGGTGCAACACCAGTGTTCTGATACAATGCAATATTCCCATATTTTGAAGCAACAATTAAATCCTTCCGACCATTGTAACTCAAGTCGGCGGTGGTTACTAATGCGTCAGAATTAAACCATGAATTATTTCCGTTATATGTGTAAATCGGGTCAGGATAAAACTGGTCAGCAATGTTTTTATATATTCTCATTTTAGAAATACCTCCTATACTTCCAACAATAATTAAATCGTTCCAACCCGTTTGGGTTAAATCACTAAAGGTAAAATCTGATATTATAAAGTTTACGAATATTTGCTGAGCTAGTGTAAATGTATTATCAGAATTATTTTTATAGACAAAAATATATGAATCGTAACAAACTACTAAATCGGATTTTATATTAGCATTATTGAGTTCGTAGGCTTTATTTTTGTGAAATATTCTGCCTATCTTAACTTTTGAAGGACCGTAAGGAGGATTTCCCAATGGATTAACCGGAGGGAGCGATATTGTAACTGCGGGGGAAGTGCTAAGGTTGCCTGAGCCATCATTCATAAAAATGCTAATCAGATATTGGTCATTACTGACAACTGCAACATCTTCAAGAGAATTGTCTTTGTTTAAATTACCTGTTACTACATATCTGCCTGCACCACTTGGGATATATTGAAAATTTGATGATGATATCTCACTATTATCGTTTCGATAAACATAAAGACCATTATTTTTAACTACAGCCAAGTCTTTTCTGTCTATACTAAGGTTTCTTAAATTTACAAATGCATTATCATTTGAAAAATTTTCGGGTGCTGTTTTATTCTCATTTTGATTTAAAAATGGTCCCGATGGAGTCTCATAATTATTATTTCCTAAATTTATGTTCCAATAACCTCTATTGCCAGATTTCTGAATACTATTATTTGTGTATTTAACAGAAAATGTTGTAACAACATCACGTCGTCCTTGTCCTAAAAGGTTTATAGTCCCAACATCAAACGATATTTTTGTGTTATCAATTGTAGAACCACTTGGTAAAGAAAAATTTTGAGTCAATGGAACCTGAAAAACTTGTGTATTAAACGGTGTATAGTCAGGATTTTCCTGCGAATACACAAAGGCAGATGATATTAGCATTAATGCTAATACTAT
>CAIUQV010000480.1 GCA_903901375.1 uncultured Ignavibacteriota bacterium | reverse complement strand
TTTTCCATAATTTAATTAACAAATAAAATATATAAATTATAATTAAAATTCCATGTTTTTAGAATTAAAAATTAAGGAAGAAAGCCGTATAAAACAGGAATAAAAAAAGGGTAATCAAAGCTGATTACCCTTTAAAACTCAGGTATAAGAAAAGCTATTTGTAGATTGTGATGGTACCTCTGCCTTTGAAATTAACAGGAGTGAGGTTCAGCCTGTTAGCAGGACCAGTTATATTATTACGAATAGAATCTTTTACGGAAGACATGACAAAAGCCTGTCTTTTAAGAGTATCCGCAGAAGTTTCATAGAGTAACTGTACCTGCATTGTTCCGTTTGTTACATGGAACGAATTGAAACGGATATTCAAAGGGTTCTTCATCAAATTAACTGACGGAGTTGCCCAGCTAACCATTTGAGAAGATGTAGTACCGCCGATTGCATAGTTTACAGTAATAATTGAATCATTAAAATTATTAAAACTGTATGATAAAGTATCGTTTGTAGGCGGTGTGATGATTGTTTCCTCTTTGGAACAGGAATACAAACCAAACATTACCAATATTACCAAAACTAAAAGACTTGTCCTCATACTATTTATTATTTGATTCGCGAAATATTTACATAAAATTAAATTAATTGATTAACAATTTCAACTCATTAATTTCATTTCAAATAAGAATTTTTCTTATTAAGTTAATACATAATTCAAAATTGAAACCCCGAATAAATTATGAAAGAATTAAAAGGAACAAAGACCGAAAAGAACCTGCAGGACGCATTTGCAGGTGAATCACAGGCACGAAATAAATACACATACTTTGCATCAGTTGCTAAAAAAGAAGGTTACGAACAGATTGCTGCCTTCTTCGAAGAGACTGCCAACAACGAGAAAGAACATGCAAAGATGTGGTTTAAACAGCTTGACGGAATAGGAACTACGATTGAGAACCTTGAAGAAGCTGCAAGCGGCGAGCATTACGAATGGACAGAAATGTATCCGACATTTGCAAAAGAAGCACGCGAAGAGGGTTTCGATGCGATTGCAAGATTGTTTGACAGAGTGGCAGAGATAGAAAAGAATCACGAAGAAAGATACAAGAAACTTCTTAGCAACGTGAAAGAAGATATAGTCTTCAAGCGTGGCGAAGAGACAATCTGGATTTGCCGAAACTGCGGTCATATACACGTTGGGTCAGAGCCGCCAAAAGCCTGCCCTGCCTGCTGGCACGACAAGGCATACTTTGAGATGTACAATAAGAATTATTAGAAGCAATTTAAAAGAGACTTATCCTTCCCGTAATATTCACGGGAAGGATATTTTATAACGAGGAGTTAACATTATGATAGACAAGATATTTGATTTGTGTGTAAAGCTGCTTGTGAAGATAGCGGAGGTGACGGGAACGACGTACAAGACGGTGAATGTGATAATATTCTGTGTGCTTGGACCTGCTGCGTTTATAATACTATTGATAATGTATTATAATGTGAAGAAGGATGTAACAAGATACAAAACACTGTACGATAAATTTGTACAGCAAGACATGAAGAATTTCTGATAAATTAACAAAGATTAAAATATTATTAACGGAGTCTGAAGACCTTAGGCGAAGGCTTAGTTTTTTTCGCAGCTTTCTGTCTTTTTAAGTTTTCTTCTTTTATTTTCTCATCGTATTCCATATCAAGTTCCACACCTTTATATGTATAAGCCATGTTGTAAGTCCACATAGTCTTATCCGAAACAGAGTCGAATACAAGGGTTAAGAAAACGCGAACTCTTCTGTATTCATCAATAATCCTGAATTGATTTTTAAATTTCTGCGATGTAATTTTAGCCAGTTTTCCTGCCTTAAAATTATGAGAAGAGAATTCTTTTTCAACTGTTAAATATGCATTATGTTCAAAGACCTTTTGACCTTTTCTTTTGGAAGCAGGTGAATTCAGGTATAACATAAAAATAGCAGTGAACGGTCCCTTTATATTCTTGAGAAGTTCTTCTGACGGCAGGATAGTAACGGTTATAGAATCGTCATTGTGTTTAAAACTATTAATTGCATTATAAATACCAGCAGGAAGTATATATGTTAATTTGCCGAGAAAGTCATCATAAACATATTGGGAAACATAGCTATGGATTTTATTATAGGCACTTTTACCTTTTATGTTTCTTTGTCTTCTCCAGATGGTTTTAAGAAGTTTTGAATCGTTTATCGCAGCGGCAAACTTATTTGCAAGCGCGAACTTTTTGTTGCTTTCAATGACAGCGGGTGTATCAGGTTTCTTCCTGTCCGGATTGTACGGATAAACAATGCTGACGCCGTTCTTTACTTTTCTGTATACAAGATTGCCAACTTTTCCGCTGGCAGTACCTGTTAGCTGATTGCTTACTTTACCCATAATTCAAGAAGTTATTTTTTAGGTTGAATGAATATGTTCTGAGTATACAAACAATATACGTGCTGAATGCGTGCAGTGGTTGTGCTACGTTAGTGTTCCGGGTTTTTCTGGGATTCTGATGGGGTTCCAATGGGGTTCTGATGGGGTTGATAGATTAAATAATTGAAATAACACGGAGATATTCTGTATTTCTTTTTTGAAGAAGGTTTAGAAATCCGAAAATATTCATTTGCATTACTTATTTCTTATAATGGTTAGTAATCTGAAATATTTCTATTTCATCGTTTGTTATAAAGAACAAAGCCCTGTATTTTCTGTCGATTCTGAAGGAATAAATGCCTCTCCACCGTGGTACTAATAATTCAGTGTTTAAAGAAGGATGCTTTATATTTAACTCTAATAGATAAAGAGCTTTAGACCATTTCTTTGATAAATTATTCTTTAATATATATTCGATTAAGTCAGCCCTTAAAGGTTTAATCTTCATTTCTTCTTGTCAGAGTAAGTAGATTTCTTCAGTCCATCACTTAAATCTTTAATAAACTCTGCTGTATATAAATTAGTATCAGCAAAATCTTTTACAACATCATCGACATTATCGTTTAATTTAGAATTATAAACTTCTCCAACAATCTTCTTGTATGCTGACTCTACTTTAAGTAATCTTTTATATTCCTTTTTATCTATTTTAATAGTTTCCATAGTTTATGATTTGTATAATGATACATAAAATTTGAATATATAAAAATGACAAGATTCAGTAAGTTTTCTTCTTTTAAAAACTTCACTTCGTCTTGTCATTAATTCTTACTCAGCTGAGATCATTACTTACATAGCTGATTTGAGTTATTGCTTTCTTAATAGCCGAAGATTTGTTCGAGAGTTAATTCTTCCACTTTGCCGTATTTTTCGAGAATGCTGAAATCGAGTTTGGACTTATCCCCTATTACGAGATACGTGTACTTTCTATCTTTTACAAATTTTTCGTTGAATGCTTTTACGTCGTTTATGTTAAAACCGACAATCTTTTCATAAATATCCCTGCGGACGTCGTAGTCCATACCGAGTCTTTTGTTATTCAGGTAAGAAGTAATAACGGCAGACCTGAGGATTCTTTCAGTCTCAATGCTTTTAATAACGCCGTCTTTGGCAGAATTGAAAGTGATATCTGACATAGGCATATTATTAAGCAGTTCGTTGAAACCTGAGAGAGCTTCACCGAGTTTATCTGACTGAGTACCGATGTATGAAACGATGTAATGATGTTTATCGAGTGCATCTGTATTTCTGTAAGAAGAAGAAACAGAATATGCGAGTGCTTTAGCTTCCCTTAAATCCTGGAAGACAATAGAACTCATACCTGCACCGAAGTATTCGTTATAAAGACTAATGACAGGAAGGTTCCATTTATTAAAGAGTTCGCTTCTGTTGACAAACATTATCTCGACCTGTTTCATTTTATAGTTAACGAAGTAAACTTTATTCTCTTCTGTAGGAAGTTCTTCATACTTTTTATTAACAGGCGGTTCAACGGGTAAATCTTTAGTTCTGTAATATTCAATTATGGTTTTCTTGAAAGCATCTTTATCGAGCGGGCCGTAATAAGTGACTTTATGTTCGTAATGACTGAGACCTCTGAAAATATCGAGCAGATTATTCGGGTTCAGGTTTTTCAATTCCGTTTCTGATATCTGCTGAGTGAAAGGATTGTTTGCACCAAACATACCATAATTCATAAGACCGTTTCTTAGAATAACATTCTTTGAAAGTTTAGCATTTGCGCGTCCCTTTAATATATCGTCCACTAAGTTCTTGTAAGAAGCATCGTCTGAGACTGCACCGTTAAGCACTTCCATCATCAGTTTCAAAGCAGGTTCAAAGTTATCACTTAATCCTGTGAGTGATATCTGAAGTCTTTCACCATTCTGAACAAGGTTGAAATTACAACCGAGTTTGTAGAACTCCTGATTGACCTGTGTAACTGATTTATCTTTAGTACCGAGGAGTTTAATATAACTGAGTGCAGTTGACAGCCTTTTATCAGCGTTGTTACCGAATTCATAGACAAATGCGAGTTCGAACAACTGGTTTTCATTGTTCTTCATTGCGAAAACATTGATACCTGATTTCACGCTGAACTCGGAGATATCCTTTTTATAATCTATAAACTGAGGTTTAATCTCGACTACTTTCTCATTTACTACCTTCTTTAAGAAAGGAGATTCTGATTCCCTGTTCACCTGTACGGGAGTAATTTCGGGTTTAACAATCTTCTGAACGTTTTTATCTTCACCTGTCTTTTTATAAACGACTACATAATTATTGCCAAGATATTTATTAGCAAGTTCAACGATATCCTTCTTTGAAATCTTTGTCATTCTGTCGAGTGAAGTATAGTATTTTTCCCAGGGAATATCTTCAGTGAAGGAATTTACGTATTCAGAAGCACGTCTGCCGTTATTCTGAGCACCGCGGATTTTAGAAAGTTTATAATTAGTAATTGTAGCATCTATCATCCAGTCAGGGAAATCACCATTCTTTACCTTTTCAACTTCAGCAAGCAAAAGAGATTTCAGTTCTTCGAGAGACTGTCCTTCCCGTGGACCTGCTGAAAAAGTAAGAACGCTGTAATCCTTCATAGCGTCAACGTAAGCTGATGCGTTGAGAGCTTTCTGCTGCTTGATGATATCCAGGTCTATTAAACCGGCAGAGCCGTTTGAGAGAATACTACCGAGAATATTCAGG
>CAIUQV010000479.1 GCA_903901375.1 uncultured Ignavibacteriota bacterium | reverse complement strand
TGTATTCTTACCGCCTTCGTTTATAAAATCGTCGAGGAAGTTTATCATTATCACACCATCTCTTTCAGCTATAGCTTTAATCTGGTCGTCTTTCAGATTCCTGTAATGCGGATTCAAAGAATAACAGTTAGAATGGGAAGCTATAACCGGACCCTTCGTATTTTCCATTACATCCCAGAAAGTTTTCTCACCCGAATGCGATACATCAACGAGCATTCCTATTTCATCCATCCTTTTAACAACCTGTACTCCAAACTTAGTCAAACCTGCATTCTTTCTGACCTCGCTTTCATCCCTCGCTGAAGTACCTATACGATTCGATTTATTCCAGGTAAGACCTATGTATCTTATTCCTGCATTGTAAAGCTTATCAACATTTTCAATATCATTCAGCACTGCCGCACCATCCTCGATTCCCATCATTCCGCAGAACTTCTTTTTACTTAAAACATTTACTGCATCTTCGTACGAATAAGCTATCTCAAACAAATCAGAATATTCTTTTTCAAAATGCTTTAATCGCTCTGTTTGTTCAATTGCAAAAGCAAATGCGCGCTTTTCCTCGGAACCTGGAATCCATACTGCAAAAACCTGCATATCAACGCCGCCATCTGTAAAACGGGGAAGTCCAGACTGAATACCGTTTTCCCTTTTTCCTAAATCAGCACCTCTTTTAAATGCCTGATATAGAAAATCGTTATGAGTATCGATTACTGTTGCATCATAATGCAGCTTAAAAACGTCATTCAAATCTCTCAAACTGTCCTTATTCTCCGTTTTAATTTTCTTCGGTGTATCCTTCTCTGAAACTGAATCTTTGTTAATCCTATGTTCAACACCCTCTACTTTATTACTTTTACAATTTACCAAAAATGTAAGTGAAATTGACAAAAGCAAAAATCCAAAAAGGAGTTTTATTTTCATATTAATATTTCCTTTTAAAATACTCAATTGCTCTTGTTTAAATTCAGCAAAGGTGTAAGTTTCTGGTCGTATGGAGTTATGACTATTGTATTGTTCTTGGAATTCATAAGGTCTTTAAGTGTTTCGATGTATTTCCACTGAAGATACTGTGAATTGATTGTATTGGAAATTATCTTCTGGGCTTCTGCAATTCCGCTTGCTTCAACTTTTTTCCTTTCTGCTTCCTGTTTCTCCTTCTGAAGTGTATAGACCATTTGCTGAGCTCTCTGCTCTGCCGCTATCTTTTCGTCTATCGCTTCCTTCACCCTTTGCGGTAGTTCGACATTCCGCAGCAGTACTTTCTCAAGCAATATCCCTTTCCCTGAAAAAGATTTCTCAAGGTTCTTTGTAATCTCGCTGATAAAATCGTCACGTTTTGCCGAATATATATCGGTTGCAGTGAACATTACTGTCACATCCCTTAAAGCAGTCCTAGTCGCAGGTCTTACAATCTTTTCTATGTAATCAGTTCCGATTCCTCTTAACAGATTCGGAGTCTCCTCTTCAATAAGTTTAAACCACACAGTTACATCAAGCTTAAGGCTCAGTCCGTCAGAGGACAGAGTCGTGATTGCATCATCTCCCTGTACGGCACCTTCGTCTTTTACACCGCTCATCGTATAAGCCTGTATGCGTGTATCAAGTTTTTCCACTTCTACAAGTGGATTCACAAAATTCAAACCGCTTTTCAGTATGTTATCCTGAACACTTCCAAAAAGAATCGGCACTCCAACGTGTCCCGGTCCTATTTGTACAAGAGCGGACATAAGAAGAACAAGCAGCATTGCAACAAAAATTACTACCCGTGCTAAATTAATAGATTTAATAACCTGCTGATTTGTATCGTTTTGCTTTTTAACAATCGTTAATACTACAACGACTATTAACAGTATAAAGAAAATTGTAAACATACTCTTAAAATTTTATTTGTGAAAGATAACTTTGTGCTTTATTAAAAACAATTTCCATATCTTCACCTGTTACTGTTATATGCCCCATTTTTCTGCCGACCCTTGTTTCATCTTTAGCGTAAAAATGTATATCTGCAGACGGGTCTTTTATAATCTCCGAATACCCTTCAAGCTCCGATTTACCGTTTCTTTCACCGAGTAAATTTATCATCACTGCATTTATATGAATCATTTCGGTTGAACCCAGCGGCAATCCGAGTATTGCAAGTATATGGTTTTCAAACTGAGACGTGTAACATCCCTCAATAGTGTAATGCCCCGTATTATGTACACGCGGAGCAAGTTCGTTCACATATATCTTTCCGTCTTCCATCTGAAACATTTCAACAGCAAGTACTCCAGAGTAAGAAATCCCGTTTACAATCTTTACTGCAAGTTCATTTATCCCCTTTGCAATCGCTGTATCAAAGTTCTTTGTTGCTTTAACAACATTACAGATATGATTCTTTTGTATAGACTCAACCACAGGATAAACTTTCACCTCTCCTTTGCTGCTTCTGACAATCTGAATCGCAAGTTCTCTTTTAAAATTTACATACTGCTCGCACATAAGTTTCCCTCTTTTGCCCAGTATATCATACGCTTTCTTTATATCGCCTTCTTCTTCTATCTTGTAGTTACCTTTGCCGTCATATCCCATCGTGCGTGACTTGAGTATCAGGGGGTATCCGTATGCTTTTGCAAATTTCTTTATCTCTTCCTCAGAGTCAATCTCTGCAAATTCAGGTACCGGTACATTCATCCCAAGCAGTGTCTGCTTTTGTATAAACTTATCCTGAATCATTCCGACAATGTCAGAACCCGGCAGACACACTTTCCCGCTTTGCTCTATCAGCTCTATATATTTCCGGTCAATAAATTCGTTTTCCAGTGTAACGATGTCGCAAACATCACAAAACTCAACTAACTTCTCCGTGTCACTGAACTTTCCCGCAATCTCTTTCCCGCAAATCTTTCCGGCTGGTGAATTTACTTCTTCTGTGTAGATCACATATTCAAAACCATACTTCGAGGTTTCTTCAATCATCATTCTTGCAAGTTGTCCGCCGCCAAGTATTCCTATTCTCATTTATTTTAATCCCAGTATATTTGAATATCTTGCTTTATCAAGTATAATGCTTATTGCTTCCTGAAGCTGTAAATCTGAATCAAACGTGCCCTCAATCTGTTCCTTCTCTTCTACTATCATCTTATTTATTTCGGCTTCAATACTTCTTTTTATCTCATTCCTGGCATTTGTGTATTCACTCTCTTCACTGCTGTTTATTGTCTGCTCTATTGTCACAAGGTATGAAGATAATTTATCGTCAAGTTTGCTTTCAGCTAACGTCTTTTTAAGTTCTTCCAGTTTCTTCTCCGAAAGCGATTTATAGTCAAACCCTTTTTCATTTACAAACTGCCTGAAGTCGTAATACGTTTCTTCTGACACTTTAAAAATTTTAATACCAGGGTTCTTTGCAATGTACATCAGTGCATACTTAAAAAACATATCCTTGCCGGTTAATGCCTTGTGTAGTTCGCTTTCACCTTCGGTTTTCACTTCCACGTCCGGAGTGATTCCTCCGTTCGCAAAAACAGGTCTTCCGTTAAGAGTCTTGAATTCTTTCTTTGCAAACGTTTCTGTGTTAGTGAATACTCCGTACTTATTCTCGAGGAAATAGTCCTTGCTCTGTATCCATCTTCCCGAAGGTGTAAAATACCTTGCTATAGTTATCTTCAGATGAGTATCAAAGTTTAAATCCTTTATGTTCTGAACAAGCCCTTTTCCAAACGACTTAACGCCGACTATCACCGCCCTGTCAAGGTCCTGCAGTGCACCTGCCATAATCTCAGACGCCGATGCTGTCCCCTGATTCACAAGAACCACAAGCGGAACATCCTTGCCGATTAAAGGAGTTTCTTTTGAGAAGTACTTCACCTCTGAATCCTTTTTGTTTGCTTTTGTTGTAAGCAGAAGATTATTTTTCTCAACAAGTTTATTAAGAATATCTATTGATGAATTTAAAAAACCGCCTCCGTTATTCCTGAGATCGATTATCAGTCCGTTAATTTCTTTCTGTGATTTCAGTGTCTTCAGAACGTTGTCAAATTCCCTGTCGGAATTCGTACCAAACCTGTCCAGCTTAATGTATGCAATGTTTGCGTTTGTGTTTTTCAGGAAACCGAAATACGATATATCCTTCAGAATAATTTCCTGTCTTACGAGCTCGAAGTTGAGCGTTTCATTATCTCTCTCGATTGTCATAGTTAACTTTGTGCCAACCTGCCCTCTCACTTTTTTCCTTACTGCCTCATTCTCCATCCCCGTAATATCGTTACCATCTATCTTCCTGATGATATCGCCCCGCCTCAGTCCTTTTCTTTCTGCTTCGTATCCATTCATTAAATCTGTAATAACAACAGACGAATCCCTGAAACCTATTGTAATACCAATGCCTCCGTACTTTCCTGCAGTTATCAGTTCAAGCGACTCCCTGTCGTGCTCGCCGTAATATACTGTGTACGGGTCGAGTGTTCCGAGCATTCCGCTGATACCTGCCTCAAAGAACTTATCGGCATTTATCTTATCCACATAGTTCAGAAGTATTTCTTTATAAACATCTCCAAATATTTCCATATTCCTGTTAATCTTGTCGTACACATCTTCTTTAAGCTGTGCGTAACCCGTGCAGGACTGCATCAGCAGAACCACCAGGAGTATCTTTACGGCATTCTTAAGTTTAAACATTCTTGTTCTTTTTCTTTAAAGTATTTAAAATATCGTTTTGCAGTTCTTCTATCGTTCTTTTACCGTCAAGCAGAACAAAACGGTTTCTGTGGAGTTTAGCCAAACTCCTGTAACCCTTTATAACTTTATTGAAGTAATCCACTTTCTTGCTTTCCATTCTGTCCTTTGTTTTCTTCATCGAATATCTGCGCTTAGCTGATTCCTTCATATCTATGTCAACAAAAAATGTGATATCAGGGTTTAATTTATTGGACGCAATAGTATTAATATTTTTAATGATGTTCATTTCTATCTTTCCGCCGTAACCCTGGTATGCAGTGGAAGAATCGTAATATCTGTCGCAGATAACAAAATATCCCTTCTTAAGATGCGGCTTAATAACCTCTTCCGTTAACTGATGCCGCGAAGCAGAGAACAGCAGAAATTCTGTAAGTGAAAACATCTTCTTCAGAGACTTGTCCAGCAGTATATCCCTTATCTTTTCAGATACTGCTGTTCCGCCCGGTTCTCTTACGAGTATTACTTTTTTCTTTTTCCTTCGAAGATAATCGTACAGTAATTTCGCCTGAGTTGATTTGCCGCTTAGGTCTATTCCTTCAAATGTGATAAACATGATACAAATTATGTATTTTTTAAAGCAATTTCAAAATAATTAATTTTTACTTAACTTGCTTATCATAAATTAATCTTGGAAACTTGTTTAAAACGAAGAACTTTATATTATTCTTTATCGGTCTCGCTGCGGTTTTTTCTGAATTTCTGCTTGTGAATATACGATACTCCAACCAGAGTATGGTACTCGATGAATTTTCATTCTTTAAAACCGGTAATTTAATCTCCGGCGGAATGACTTTGCTGCTGATTGTATTCGTTCTCTTAAACATATTTTCAAAGAGCAAATACAGAAACGGCGTTCTTCTCGCTCTGCTGATTGCAGAAATTATTAGTGCTGCAGTTGTTCTTGTTTCATACGCAGTTAACGATAAAGATTATAAAGTTATTCTTTATATTGCTTTCTTTATTCTAAAAGTTTTTGTTCTTGTTTCTTCAGTACTTGTGTTTTTCTCTGCATCGAAGAAGCTGCACGTTTTTAACAGCCTCGGATACATTCTGCTGTTTTTTGTGTTAATGTTCCTCACAACCATATACTTCGTTTATAACTTCACTGATAATGCCGACAATTATAAATCAGGGAAAAAGAAAGCCGACGCAGGTGTTATACTCGGAGCAGCTGTATGGGGCGGCAACAGGCCTTCTCCCGTGCTCAGGGAAAGAATTAACAAAGGCTTTGAAATCTACGAGAAGAAATACGTCCCGAAGTTAATACTCACCGGCGGCGGCTCTCCAAACGAACTGACCGAAGCAGAAGTTCAGAAGAATGAGTTAATAAAGTACGGAGTTGACCCGAGAAACTTATTCGTAGAGGCAAAATCAAACTCAACCAACGAACAGATACAGTTTGTTAAAACTAAATATTATAAAAGATTCAATTACCAAAAGATTATTCTGATTTCGGACAATTTCCATTTGTTTCGTGCAACTGAAATGTGTAAATTTAATAATATTAATGCGGACTCGTTTTCATCGGATACGCCTTTATCCGCAGAGAGTTACGTTAATTTCTGTATAAAGGAATCTTTCGCCGTATTAATCTTTTGGCTTTTTGGTATAGGTTAACTATATTTGTATAAATATATAAACATTAGTTCTTTAAAATGGCATCACAACGCAGACTTGTTAGAATAAAAGCCCTTGAGGTTTTGTACGCTTATCAGATTGGCAAAGACCATCTCGATAAAGTTAAAAAGGATTTACTCGCGGAATTAACCGATATGGATAAATATGTTTTTGCATCTGACCTTATTGATGCGGTTTTAAAACACCAGCGGGCACTCGATTTAACTATTAGAAAGAATATTAATAACTGGGTATTCGAAAGAGTTGCAGTTATTGATAAAATCATTATCAGAATTGGTATTGCAGAGCTTTTGTTCTTTCCGGAAATTCCTCCTAAAGCTTCTATAAACGAAGCCATTGAACTCGCGAAAGTCTACAGCACCCGCAAAAGCCCGAAGTTTATAAACGGAGTCCTCGACGCTATTCTCGGTAACCTGAGAAAAGAAAATAAACTTAACAAAACAGGAAGGGGTTTGATTGAGTTTAAAAATCCCGATGAAGATAAAGAGGATGAAAAATAAAAGCCAGGTTTTCATATGGACACTCTTCGACTTTGCTAATTCCTCCTACGCTGTAATCGTTGTTGCTTTTGTCTTCGCTGTTTTCTTCACAGACGTTGTATGCGCAAAACAGCCCGTCGGAGACCTCTACTGGTCTGTCGGGATTAACATCTCTATGATTATATCCGCTCTGCTGAACCCAGTCTTCGGTGCTATCGCAGACAGGACTTCAAACAAAAAATATTACCTGCTGCTCTTCACTCTGCTGTGCATAATCCCAACAGCTCTGATGTATTTCACGGGAGCAGGAACAGTGCTCTTTGCATTAATACTGTTCATAATATCAAACATCGGCTTCCAGACAGGACTCACTTTCTACGATGCCTTCATCTCCGATTTGGTTGAAGAAAAATATTACAATAAAGTTTCATCTTACGGATACGCCGTAGGCTACGTCGGCTCGCTCGTTTCAGTGCTTATGGTATTCCCGCTGAAAGACAACTACAACCTTTTATTCCTAATCACTACATTGTTCTTCCTCGTATTTTCACTGCCTCTCTTTCTTTTCCTGAAAGAGAAAAGAAGCGTTAACCACTCGGAGGACAGAACAGTCAGCAATATTTCATACGGCTTTAAAAAAGTTATTGACACGGTTAAGCATATTAACAAATACAGGAACCTGAGAAACTTCCTTGTATCATACTTCCTTTACATAGATTCCGTCAACACAATCATTTTCTTCTCCGGAATTTATGCAAAGAAAACTCTTAACTTTGAAACTATTGACCTCGCAATATTCTTCATACTCGTTCAGTTTACTGCAATGATTGGCTCTTTAATATTTGCAAAACTCGGCGACACTCTCGGAGTTAAGAAATCAATCGTCGTAAACATTCTTTTCTGGATTGCCATACTCATATTCATATTCCTGTTCGTTGACAACAATTCATACCTTGTAATCGGAGGGATGAGAATTCATTACTTCTTCATCGTCGGCGGATTTGCGGGACTGTTCCTCGGCTCTACACAAAGCCTTTCACGGACTTTAATGACAGAGCTTACTCCTTTTGAAATAAAAACTGAGTTTTTTGGTTTCTATTCTTTGTTCGAGAAAACTTCTACACTCGTCGGTCCGCTTACGTTCGGTCTTATCTCGTGGCTTACGGGCTCTCAGAAACTTGCAATATTTTCTTTAACGGCTTTCTTCCTGATGGGGCTCTGGATGCTGAAATTCGTGAAGGAAGAAAAACCTGA
>CAIUQV010000478.1 GCA_903901375.1 uncultured Ignavibacteriota bacterium | reverse complement strand
CTGTTTCAACATTAAAACTGCTGCCAAGTAACTTACATAAAAGCAGCCTGCTTACATATTCATCTTCAACAATTAATATATTCTTCACAGATGATTCATTTTTCCGGGTAGTGTTTAATAAACTATTCTCTCTCATTCAGTATTTACAGTTCCGTCAATTATTTTAACTAAAGATAATTTCCAATTAGTTTAAGAAGGTCTTTTTGAATAAATGGTTTCGAGATGTAATCTGTACATCCCTCGCTAAGAAACTCTTTTTTATCCCCAATCATTGCAAAAGCTGTCATAGCAATTATCGGAATTTCTGAATACCCTTCCATAGTCCTTAATCTTTTTGTAACTTCAAGTCCCGACATTCCTTTTCCTAAGTTAATATCCATAAGTATAAGCAAATATTTTCTGCTTCGCGCTTTTTCAAGAGCCTGATATCCATCTTCAACAGTTTCATACGTATAAAAACCTTTAAGAAAAGACTCAACAAGTTTAGCATTTAACAGTTCATTCTCAACTATCAGAATAGCCGCATCTTTTGCCGGTTCCATATTATTTTCTTTAACTTCTTCTAACCCCATGATTAATTTGTTTTCTTTCAGCAGAAGTTATTGTTTTCCATAGCTTTTTTAACTTCTGTAAAACTTAAAATAGTATTTCCTAAATTATATTCTTATTCCTAAAACTTCAGATATTCAACACCCTGCAGGAATGTAACATCCAGAGGAATACCGGCAGAGTTAATTCTGTCCAGATCTTTTTTCAGTTCCTCTTTAATGTATCCGTCTTTTACTATCAATGCTTTAGTTCCGGCATAATCACCATCTCCCTGCAATTTTAAAATTTGCTGAGACGATAATTTAACGGCTTCTTTCATCTTATCAAAATTTACTGAATAAGTTCCGTCTGAATTTCTTGTGAATGCTCCGTTTTCCTGGAAAAAATAGAACCTTACCATATTTGCCTTACCATGTGCACTTGCTGCTCCAAACCTGCAGGAGCGGAAAATTCCTGCCAGAAATGTTACATAATTATCCATAACTTCACCTTCTTTTAATTCACCCATTTCATACAACTTTGTAACAAGATAAAGTCCGAGTATATCCGCCTTGCCTTCTTCAAGACCTGAGTACTGTTCCTTTAATGCATCTCTTACAGTTCCTGCTCCGTTTATTGTGTTTTTAATTCCGAGTCCGTGAGCTACTTCATGAAACATAGTATTCTCGAAGAATGCATTAAACTTAACATACTTCCTTTGTTCCGGTGTTATTATTAAATCCGCAATAGGTGACATTATATTATCAAACTTTGCCTTCATGATATTCTTAAGTTGTAAACGTCTTGAACCTTTTTTCAGCTGAACCTCTTCATCATTAGGCAAATTTATTGCGATAGTCTTGCTTCCGGAATTACAATCTCCTGCATAATAATAAGCATCGTATGCATTCAAATCCGATTCCGACCCTGCTTCTTCCTGTTTGTATTTATCGTCAACAGGCAGTCCTTTTTGAAGCTGAGGAAGAAATGCTGCAAACTTTTCAAGTTTCCTGCTCCATTCAATGTCTTTTACAAGCACATAAGCCTCGAAAGATGTTTTTAATCCGAAGAGTTTATCCGTATAATTTTCAATTGGACCTACTACAAAATCTACTGTATTGTTTTTCATTTCCATCCAGGCAAAATCACTCGGCTGATAATTATCCGTAACTAGTGCATCTGCCCTTAATGATAAATATTTTTTCAGTCCTGAATCTTCGGCAAGTTCAGAAGCTTTCTTCAAAAGTTCAGAAGCTTTCTTCAGTTCCTTACCGTATGCTGCAGAATAAGGAAGTACTTTATATTCACCGTCTTTCTTCACTATTATAGAATACGGACTTGACTTGAGCGGGTCTTTAATCTTTTCAAAATCTTCTTTCGTCATTTCTTTCGGATAGAAATTTGCACAGGCAGGTTTACTTCCAAAACCCTGTACAAAAGGTTTTTCGTCGTTTAACTCATCCCATGGTCCGTAATTAATAACTGCAAATTGTTTTTCATATTCATCGGATATTTTTGAAAGCAGTTCATTCTTATCACCGTAATTCTGTTTCCAGAAAAGTTCATCCATTATCTGTGCTACTTCTATAATTATAGGTACTATTTTCTTGTCGTTTTCCGACAGCCAGGATAAATCGGCATTCAACGTAACTTTTTTGTAACTCTCAACTCTTTCCCTGACATAATTATTTTGCGAATACATATTATTGTAAACAGATATTAAAATTAAAATTAACAAATAAACTTTCTTCATATAAATAGACTGTTAAATTATTTAAATCAATCCTTTAAATTATTTATTACTTATTTCATAAACAATTCAAATATTTTATTAATCTTTAAGTAGCATAATTTTG
>CAIUQV010000477.1 GCA_903901375.1 uncultured Ignavibacteriota bacterium | reverse complement strand
ATACGTAAATATATTGAGAATAATTACGGAAAGAAATCAATGGCTGTTGTAAGTTCGGACAATGAGATACTGCGAATTGCACAGGCGTGCGGATGCGAGATACTTAAATCAGAAGATTTTGTTTCGGAGAGGAAAATAATGAAGAGTGATAACATTAATCACGTGATGCCGAAAAATGACGAGAAACCTGACGGGATGAGCAAGAAAGATTTTGATTTCTTTAAAAACCAGTTTAGCTGAAATGAGTGAATTAAGAGATAAGTCGAAACAGTTACTCGAGAAATATATTGAGAACGAAGGTTTAAGAAACCATTGTTACCACGTTGAAAAGTGCATGAGGTTTTATGCCGAGAGACTGAATGAAGACACTGAAAGATGGGGTGCTGCAGGAATGCTTCACGACCTCGACTGGGAAAAGTTTCCTGATACGCATCCAAACACTGCAGTTCCGATACTTGAAGAGAACGGTTATGACAGGGAGTTTATAGACGCAATACTCGGACACGCATATCCGGACAGGACGGACTTTCCGAGGGAAACGCTGATGGCAAAATATTTATTTGCCTGCGACGAAGTGACAGGTTTTGTGCACGCATACAGTCTGATGAAACCAGACGGACTTGAAACGGTGCAATCGAAGAGTATAATAAAAAGAATGAAAGACAAGGCGTTCGCAAGGAACGTGAACAGGGATGATATCAGAAAAGGTGCGGAAGAACTGGGAATAGAGCTTTCGGAACACATTGACAACATCATTTCAGCAATGAAGAAACAGTAATTGAAAACAATAACAATATGAGTGTAATAGAAATCAATTCATTAACGAAACACTTTTCGGGCAAGAAATTCTCGGGAGAGAAAATCAAAGCACTTGAGAAGGTTTCGTTTAATGTGGGCAACGGGGAAATCTTCGGATTACTCGGACCGAATGGAGCGGGAAAAACCACGCTGGTAAAGATTCTTCTGGGTATTACGTTTGCGACAGCAGGTTCTGCAAAGATTTTTGACAAACCCGTAACGAACGTAAACGTAAAAAGGAAGGTAGGATACCTTCCGGAGAATCACAGGTTCCCTAATTATTTAACGGGAGAACAGGTGATAGATTATTTTGGAAAATTAAGCGGACTGAAGAAATCTGACCTTGACAAGACTACTTACAAATACCTTAAGATGGTTGGAATGGATGAATGGGGTACGACTAAAATCAAGAAGTATTCTAAAGGAATGATGCAAAGACTTGGTCTTGCACAGGCAATGATAAGCAATCCAGATCTGATATTTCTTGATGAACCGACGGACGGAGTTGACCCTATAGGCAGGAAAGAAATAAGAGACGTACTGCTTGACCTTAAGAACCAGGGAAAGACTATTTTCCTGAACTCACACCTTCTGAGCGAAATAGAATTAATCTGTGATAAAGTAGCAATACTGAACAAAGGAGAACTGGTGAAGGTTGGAAGCGTCGAAGACATAACGACAACGGGAAACAAGTATATATTCACGACAGGAGATTTATCAGAAGAAATAATGAATAAGATACTGATAGAATACAAAGGCACACTGCACGGTAAGAATGAATTTGAATGCACGATAAACTCGATAGAGGAAGTCAACAAAGTAATAGATTACCTTCGTACAGCAAATGTTTTAATTCACGGCTTCAGCAAAGAAAAGAATTCGCTTGAAAGTATGTTTATTAACTTAATCGAACAAAAGAATTAGGAGGACTTATGGTATTACTTGCATTTATAACGGGAGTTTTCAGAGAAGCACTTGCAAAGAGAATTCTTATTACGATATTCGGGTTCTTTTCTGTATTAATAGTTTTATTTGTGTTTGCAATAACAAACTCAACGGTAGAAGGTCTGCAGCTGATGCTGGAATCCGGCAGTGCTGGTGGGCTGAAAGAGGCCGTGCTTACGTTTGAGTCTTACATAGTTTCGGGAATACCGATGTTTATGCTGGTAGCTTCGATGTTAATAATAACATCATCTTTCATTCCTGATATGCTTAAGAAGGGTCATATAGATTTACTGCTTTCGAAACCGATATCCAGAACAAAGATTGTTTTCGGTCATTTTCTTGCAGCAACACTGCTAGTACTGATATCATTTACTTTTCTCCTTGGAAGTTTATGGGTTCTTGTATCTGCCAAGACTGGTTACTGGAATTTTTCATTCCTGTATTCGATATTATGGTTCACGGCAATATTCTCAATACTGTATTCTTCGGTAATGTTAATCGGCTTTTTATCAAGAAGCACGATACTTACCATAATGATAAATATGCTTTTGTTTTTCCCGACAACATTTCTGCTTTACCTCGCGAACACATATTT
>CAIUQV010000476.1 GCA_903901375.1 uncultured Ignavibacteriota bacterium | reverse complement strand
TTCTGATGCTTTTTTGTAGTCTGTTATATTTCTTCCGAATATAATTAAACCTTTTCTTGCTCCATTTTTATGGAACAAAGGTACTTTAATAATGTCGAATATCTGAAAAGTGCCGTCACGGCGGGGAATATGTTCCTCGCTTCTTGCTGCCCGTTTATTCTTCCACGCTGTTTCATCAGTCTCGCCGCAGATAAGCAAGGCATCCTTAAAGAATTCAGATTTTTGAGAAAGTTCGGCATCGTCTTTGCCCTTATAGTTTTTACTATCGACTTCAAAAACTTCCAGCATTGAATTATTTGCTTCAAGCCATTTACCGCTGCCATCTTTAAAGAGAATCACGTCCGGAGTGGAGTTGATTAAAATTCTTAACGATTCTTCAGATTCTTTGAGTGCTTTTTCGGCTTTCTTTCTGGAGGTAATATCGTTACCCAAACACAATATTCCATAACTGCCGTCTGAAAGTTTAAACTTAGTTTCTCTAAGTTCAAGATGGCATAAACTGCCATCCTTCCTTATGTTTATAACTTCATGATTAAAATTAACGTCCAGGATTAATTTCTTTATGTTGTTATCAACTTCATCACGGACATCGACAGGAACAAGTTTCCTAACGTTCATACCCGTGAGTTCGTCTATTGAATAACCGAGTAATTTTGCAAAAGCATCGTTTGCATCCAGTATTATACCATCTGTATTTATCAGAAGAATACCGCTTGGAGAAAAGTCGAATAATTTTCTGTAAGAAACGTCTTTTTCAATTATACTTGCAATAGTGCGTTTTCTTTCT
This sequence comes from uncultured Ignavibacteriota bacterium, assembly GCA_903901375.1. GTDB lineage: Bacteria > Bacteroidota > Ignavibacteria > Tepidaquicellales > Tepidaquicellaceae > CAIKZJ01. The sequence goes on along the minus strand of CAIUQV010000476.1, from coordinate 1,728 downwards.
TCCTCAATACTAAGAGCAGAAGAAAGCAAAGTCATAAACTCCAAATCCTGAGCTGAAGGTTCATAGTGTTTAGCATAGACAACGCATAAAGAACCTACAATTTTATTATTCCATTTTACAGGAATACCGATATAGGTCTGCAGGTTATATTTTTTAACATTTATATCAGTATCATAGTACTTTGATTCCTGCAGATTCTGAAGTACGATAACATCTTCTTCGAATTTACCCTTTACAACATCAGCGCATATATGACCTTTGCTTTTATCAACAGGAAGAAAGTCTTCAGGAACCTTCCACTTTCCAGTGGAGATTATATTATTTTTAATTACATTATTATAAAGAGCAGTACTCGCATTCAATGATTTGCCGCACAGTTCCACAATTCTGTTAATATTTTCATCGGGGTCAATGCTGTTTGAGAGGAAACATTCATTTAATTTAGAAATTCTTTCCTGTGATATTCTGCTCTCTGTAACATTTTCAAACATATTAAGAATCTGGTCGGGAAGGCCATCGGATGTCCTGGAAAAAACCGTAGAAACTCTTCTAAGCCACACCCAGTGCCCGTTTTTGTGTTTTACCCTGTATTCAATATCGAGTGCTTCATCACCGGACAAAGATTGTATTTTCAGGTCGGAAGCTTTGACGTAATCGGCATCATCAGGATGAATATACCTGAATTTATGGTCAGAGAAAAAAGGTTTTTCAGTGGACTCCTCTTCAGCGGTATAACCGAGCAATTCAAAAAGAGTTTTTGAATAGAAGAACATTTCTTTCATCTGGACGTCATAAACTGATAATACAAAAGCAGATGACTTTGAAAGATTTTTAAGGAAATTAGCAGCAATATTACTTTTAGAAATACTGTCCAAGACTTTTAATCTTCGCTCAAGCTCGGACAATCGTTTCTTTAGTTTTGAATTTTCAGATTTAAGCTGATTAATTTCCATTATTGCTGAAAAAAATAATTTATTATTACAAATATAATATTATTAATTACAACAAACAGTGCAGGTAAGAAATTTCATTTACCTGCACAAAATAATTATTACTGCATACCTTTTCTTTTCAGCAGAGCCTCGATTGAAGGCTCTTTACCTCTGAACTTAACATAATTTTCCATAGGGTCGCCATTTGCTCCCTTTTCAAGAATGTTTTTCCTGTAGAGTGCTGCGGTCTTTTTATCAAAGATACCGTTTTCCACGAAAGCCTGGAATGCGTCTGCGTCCAGAACCTGCGACCAGATATAACTATAATAACCTGCGGAATATCCAGAATTGAAAATATGATTAAAATAAGTTGACTTATACCTTGAGATTATTTCAGGAATCAAGCCAAGGTCGTTTAACACTTTCTCCTCAAACTCTCCGGGTTTTTCAGTTAGAGCAGTAACTCTTGTATAAAATGCCATATCAAGATAAGACGCTGCAAGATATTCTGTTGTTATGAAGCCCTGATTAAACTTAGAGCTTTTATCCATTTTTTCAAGAAGTTCTGCGGGTATGATATTTCCAGTTTTATAATGTTTTGCGTAAAAGCTCATAACTTCAGGTTGTGAAGCCCAGTTTTCCATAATCTGCGACGGCAGTTCGACATAATCCCTCGATACATTTGTGCCTGATGTGCTTTTATAACTGCATCTGGAAAGAAATCCCTGAAGGGAATGACCAAATTCATGAAAGAAAGTTTCAGCTTCATCGAATGTGAGCAATGCAGGAGTATCCC
>CAIUQV010000475.1 GCA_903901375.1 uncultured Ignavibacteriota bacterium | reverse complement strand
ATTGGAGGTATCAGAGCCACTCACTCAGACCCCGCAAAGATTAAAATCTGTCAGCTGACTATTGAATTAATGAATAGTTTTGAAAAAGAACATAATATTGATATCGACTGGATTTCAGGAGGATACCTGTTCCCTGTTTATGATGAAATCCTCGAAGGAAAATTAAAAAAGTTACTCAGCATTCAAAAGAATTTCAATCTTAATATTGACTGGATTAGTCCCGCCGAAGTGGAAGAACTTGTTCCCGGTATTAATCCGGCAAATTTAAGAGGAGGTACTTTCTCTCCGGAAGATGGTTCCGCTTCTCCGCTCAAACTTTCAGGTGCATACTTAAAACTTGCAAAAGAACAAAAGGCTGAATTCTTCTTCAACGAAGAAGTTACTGGTTTTAAAATTCAAAACAATAAAATTGTAGAAATAGAAACAAATAAAAATAAGCATTCTGCAGATATAATCATCAATGCAGCAGGAGGCGACGCAAAAGAAATAGGCTTACTTTCAGGCATTAGTATACCTGTTAATCCCGATTGCCACGAAGCTGGCATTACTGAACCGGTAAAACCCTTCTTCAAACCTATGGTTGTTGATATCCGGCAGGATGAGAATTCTGCAAATTATTATTTCTACCAGAATAAAGAAGGACAGGTTGTGTTCTGTATTACTCCAAAGCCGGCAATACTTGGAAAAGATATTGATAATACATCAGAATTCCTTCCGCTTGTAGTTAAAAGAATGCTCAAACTCTACCCGAGATTACGAAACCTGCGTATTCGCAGAACCTGGCGGGGCTTATACCCAATGACACCTGATGGATTCCCTATCGTTGGATGGACTAAAGAAATTTCAAATATGTTTCTGGCAGTCGGTATGTGTGGTCAGGGCTTTATGCTTGGCCCCGGTCTAGGAAAAATAATATCAGAAATACTAGTTGATAAATCCGATAAGTATAATTTTATACTCGATCAGCTGACATTATATAGAGAATTCGCCGGCATTGAACTTCTGAAGTAAAACTAAGATACAAAATGTATTTTGGGTTATAATATTGGTAGGTGCACTTTGTGACTTTTTATCCTTGTAGAGATTTCTTTATATAATTTTCCCCTCACTCACTTATCAGTTCAATCGCCTTTTCCATTACATCCGTCTCTGTGAGCAAACTTATAACCCCAAACCCTTCTGTAAAGAAATCATAATAATATCCCGGATGTATAAGTACATTTTTGTTATCTAATAGCTTTAACACAAATTCATCATCTTTGACAAGTAAATTCTCAAAATTTAATATTGCATTCCATCCGCCTTCACTATTCATTACCTTAATATCAGGATTCAGAAGAAACTTTGTTTTTAGCAATTTATAATTACTGTTAATTCTTCCAAGTATTTCTTCCTGTATCTTTGCCCTTGTTTCAAACAATTTCCCCGCAGCATATTGAATTGGAGTAGCAACAGATAAATAAGTATCTGCAATCACTTCAAGCCTCTGTATTGCTTCTTCCTTAAGTTTCTTATTACCTTGTATTAATATCCATCCAAACTTCATCTGAGGTAATGCAAGCATTTTCGAAAACCCGTTTAATACAAAAGTCAGGTTACTGTCATAACCTGTTACTGTTTTCAGTGTATTCTCCCCCGCTTCTATCTCATAATCTGAGAACACTTCATCAACTATAAGTGCTGCATTGTACTTTTCGGATAATGCAACAAACTTTTTATAATCGCATTCTCTTATATAGGAACCTGTTGGATTATTAGGATTGATTATAACAATTGCCTTTGTCTTTGTGGTTATTTTCTTCTCCAGAATATTAAAGTCAGGTACCCATCCGTCTCTGTAATCATAAATCAACGGATAATATATTACATTACCTAAATCAAGTTTTGTCAGATACTCAAACAACGGATAACTCGGCTGAGGCATCATTACTTCATCATCTGCATCAAGCAGTAATTTAAACAAATATGAATATGCTTCACTCGTACTCGGGACTAAGAACAAATCGTCTGTTGATACTTTTTTGCTGTATTCTGAATAGTATTTAACTACTTCCTCTCTTGCATTATTCATGCCCTTAGGGTCGGGTTCATACACAAGAGACCTTTCATCGATAAAGTGTTTTATTATATGTTTGCTATCATACCTGAAATTAAGTTTCGTTGGATTTGATATCGTCAAATCAAGTATTCTTTCTCCGTTCCTCTTCTTTAAATTGTAAAGCAATGAAAGTTCATTCGGCTCATACTCAATATTTAGTCTCTTTGAAAACATTTTTAAATGTAATCAATTTATAGAAAGAAGGAAATTGAAAACATAGTATAATTAAAACTCGCAGCTTTCAAATAAAAAAGGTGCAGTAATTGATTACTGCACCTCTGTTTCTAATCTCTGTATTTGCTATCAACTGTCAATCATCAACCTTCAACTGACAACTACTTCACCATTACCATCTTGATTATATGCTTGTACGAACCGGCTTCTATCTTCGCAAAGTATATTCCGCTCGAATAACTTCCTCCGTTAAATGTCGCCTCATACCTGCCAGCCTGAAGGTTCTCGTTT
>CAIUQV010000474.1 GCA_903901375.1 uncultured Ignavibacteriota bacterium | reverse complement strand
TGTTGAAGCAATAAAAACTCCGAAAGGTGACGACGGCGATGTTTCCCTGAAAATAACAATACAAGGTTCAAAGATTGAAGAACCGCTCAAAGAAGTGAAGACCATAAATGAAGTAAAACATGACTATTATTTGATTAAGACTGAATCGGCATTAGACAAGTTAATAAAGAAACTGATGACAGAAGAGTTCGTTTCATTCGATACAGAGACGACGGGACTGGATTTCAACGAGGCAAAATTAGTAGGAATGTCTTTTTCTTATCAGGAAAATCAGGGATTTTACGTTCCTGTTTACGGAGAGTACGTATCGCAGGAAGCAGAGGAAACATCCGGTTTGTTTGCTGAAAACAAAAAGGAGGTGAAGCCAAATATCGGAATAGATATTATAACTGCGATTAAAAAAGTGAAACCATTTCTGGAAAGCAAAAAGGTGAAGCTAATCGGTCAGAATATTAAGTTTGATTATTTACTGATGAAAAAGTACGGAATAGAAATGGCAAATGTGCACTTTGATACTATGGTAGGTTCATACATTTTAGACCCGTCCAAAGAGCATAACATGGATTCGTTATCTGTTCAATGGCTGAAGTACAAACCAGTTTCTATTACAGAACTGATTGGAAAAGGCAAGAATGAAATTAACATGGCAGACGTTGACGTTAATGTAGTCTGCGATTATGCTTCGGAAGATGCTGACGTTACTTTGCAGTTATACCACAGAATAAACTATGAATTGTCCAAACTGAATTTAATAAAATTATGTGAAGAAATAGAATTTCCGCTCATTAAAGTTCTTGGTGATATGGAATTCGAAGGTATAAAAGTGGATAAAAGAGTTTTGAACATACTTGACAAGGAACTTCAGAAGCTTATTGAAGAATACGAACAGAAAATATATGCAGAAGCGGGCAAAAAGTTTAACATAAATTCACCTTCTCAGTTAGCAGAAATACTAACAAAGACGCTACATCTTGAACTCACAAAGAAAACAAAAACAGGTTATTCCACGGATGTCAGCGTACTAGAGGAATTAAAAGGCAAACATCCGATAGCAGAGAGTTTGCTCGAATACAGAATGATGACAAAGCTTAAATCTACTTACGTGGACGGACTTCTCAAATCTATAAATGCAGGTACAGGAAGAGTGCACACTTCATTTAATCAGATAAGAGCGGCAACGGGAAGATTGTCGAGCGTTAATCCTAACCTTCAGAATATTCCTGTAAGGACAGAGGCAGGACGAAATTTACGAAAGGCATTTGTACCGAGGAGTGATGAATACGAAATAATGTCTGCTGACTATTCACAGGTAGAGCTAAGAGTTATGGCACATTATTCAGGTGATGAGAATTTCATAAATGCATTTAAGAAAAACAGGGATATACATACAGAGACTGCAATGCGTGTTTTTAACCTGAAGGCAAAAGATGAAGTTACTCCGAACAGAAGAAGAAAGGCAAAGGAAGTGAATTTTGGTATTATTTACGGGATAGGAGCTTTCGGTCTTGCAAACAGGCTAGAGATAAAGAATTCAGAGGCAAAGGAAATAATAGACAGATATTTCAAGGAATTCCCGAGAGTATATGAATATCTTGAAAAAACGAAGAAGTTTGCCAGAGAAAACGGATACGTGACTACTCTGAAAGGAAGAAGAAGATACCTGCCACAGATTAACAATCAGAACAATGCAGTTAAAGGAGAAGCAGAAAGAATGGCGATAAATATGCCTATTCAGGGAACTGCTGCCGATATGATAAAGATTGCGATGATAGAGATACATAATATATTCAGAGAAAAGAAGTTTAAGTCAAAAATGCTTTTGCAGGTACACGACGAACTTGTGTTTGAAGTTTTTAAACCCGAAATGGAAGAAGTGAAGAAGATAGTACACAGAGAGATGAAGAATGCAATTAAGCTTGATGTACCGATAGAGGTTGAAATTGGTACAGGCAAAAACTGGTACGAAGCACATTGAGAATTCAGGAGCTAGAATTTAGAAGCTAGAATCTAGAATTTAGACATTACAAATAATAACTATTAACTGACAACTAACAACTGATAATTAAATTTGCCGAAGATTAATTCAATTTATATAGAGTGTTATGTTGCAATAAAGACAGAAGGGAAGTATAAATTTCTTTTGCTGAAAAGAGCAGAAAACGATAAACTGTATCCGGGAATATGGCAGATAATTACGGGAAGGATTGAAAAGGGAGAGAAGGCTTTTGAGACTGCATTGAGGGAAGTGAAAGAAGAATCCGGGCTAAATCCCGAAAGGTTATACGTTTTACCTCATACAACTACATTTTATTCGCCAAGGACGGATGCAATAAGTCTTATACCTTTATTTATCTGCATCGTTGACAGTAAAAAAGTGAAGTTATCGGAAGAACACAGCGAGTATAAGTGGCTTGATGTTACAAAAGCGTCACAGAAGTTGTACTTTAAAAGTCAAAAGGAAAACGTTAAATTTATAGAAAGCAATTTACGTACAAAAGAAAGACTCAAAACATTTACTGAAATTAAATTTTAAACAATGATAATAGTCACAGGCGGAGCAGGGTTTATAGGAAGTGCACTTGTATGGGCACTCAATAAAAAGGGAAGAGAGGACATAATAATTGTTGACCATTTCGGAAAGACTGACAAATACAAGAATCTCATTTCGCTTAAGTTTATGGATGTGTTTGACAGAGACGATTTCGGGCAGATGGTACACGACGGTTTCTTAAAGAATAACAAGATTGAAGTTCTTTATCATCTTGGTGCCTGCAGTTCGACAACAGAACTGGACATGAATTTTCTACTTCGTAATAATTTTGAGTATACTAAGTTTCTTTGCGGACATTCAGTAAACAATAATATAAGGTTTGTTTATGCATCTTCTGCGGCTACGTACGGAGACGGTAAACAGGGATACAACGATGATGAGAGCAAAATGGATACATTGCGGCCATTGAATCCGTACGGATATTCAAAACAACTCTTTGACCAGTGGGCAAGGAGGGAAGGATATCTTGATAAGATAGCAGGAATGAAATATTTTAATGTGTACGGACCAAACGAATATCATAAAGGTGATATGCAGAGTATAGTCAGCAAAGCATACAAGCAGGTGAAAGAGAAAGGTAAAGCAAGGTTGTTTAAGTCTTATTCGAAGGAATACGGAGACGGTGAGCAGAAACGTGATTTTGTGTACGTAAAGGATGCAGTAGATATGACTTTGTATTTCGGCGAGAATAAAATAGTAAACGGCATTTACAACATCGGTACCGGTAATGCGAATACATTTAATTCTTTTGTAAAGCCGATATTTAAAGCACTGGGTGTGAATGAAAATATAGAATACTTCGAAATGCCTGAAGTACTGCAGGGCAGGTATCAGGATTTCACACAGGCAAATATGAATAAGATAAGAAAAGCAGGGTATAAAGGAGAGATAACCGGTATTGAAGATGCGGTTATTGATTATGTGAAGAATTATCTGGATACAGATTATCAGTATCTGAGTTAGAATAAAGTATTTTAGGGGAATATTAATAATTATAAGCTCATGAAAAAAGTAATATGGTTTTTGTTCTTTGTGTTTTTGTATCAGGGTTTGTATTCGCAGGACTTGCCGCATATTATGACTGATCAGGAAAAGGCAATGTATAAAAGTTATGTACCACCAGTTTCACTTTCCGATGATTTTAATCCTCCGTATTCACCTGTAAGAACACTTGCAGAGTGGGAAGAATATCAGGCAGTAATGGTTACGTGGACTTCATATCCGTCTATAGTTGCTCAGATTGTAGATTATGTACAGGATGAATGTGTTTGTGTTATAATCTGCAGTGACTCTACGAGTGTAAAATCACAATTGACATCTTACGGTGTTCCTTTAACAAATTTAAGGTTTTTAATTGCCGGATTTAATTCTGTCTGGTGCCGTGATTACGGACAATGGAATGCATACACAAACGACATAGACTCTTTAAAAATGATTGACTGGGTTTATAACCGGCCGCGTCCATTAGATGACCAGGTACCGGTTTATGTAGCACAGATGTTTAACACACCATTGCATCAGGCAACATCATCCCCTTATGACTTTACCGCTACCGGCGGCAACTTTATGGTTGACGGGCACGGGACAGGGTTTTCTTCAAAACTAATATTAAATGAAAACCCGGGAAAGACAGAAGCACAGATAGATACGATTGCCAAGAAGTATATGGGATTAAGCAGATACATAAAGATGAACACACTTCCTTACGATGGTATTCATCATATCGATATGCACATGAAGCTGCTTGACGAAGAAACACTTCTGGTTGGTCAATATCCGACCGGTGTTTCGGACGGTCCCCAAATAGAATTAAATCTTCAGTATATCTTAAATAACTTTCAGACCTGTTTTGGCAAACCTTATAAAGTTGTAAGAATCCCTCAGCCACCAAGTGCCACTGGTCAGTATCCTCCTAACTCAAGTTATTATACATATACAAATTCACTTATTGTAAACAAAACTGTTATAGTCCCGATATATGGTTTCTCACAGGATACAACAGCATTACGTATATACCGGGAATCAATGCCGGGATACAGAGTTGTAGGTATTAATTGTTCGAGTATGATTTCCGCAAGCGGTGCAATACACTGCATAACAAAAGAAATTGGAGTGTTTAATCCTGTTTTCATATCGCATTCGGGATTGAGAAATACTTCAGTTACAACAGCGCCTTATGAAGTGAAGGCAAGTATTAAATCGAAGAGCGGTATCTCAAATGCTAAGGTATTCTGGAGAACAGATACAACAGCGGCTTATGCTCAGTTAAATATGACTCAGACTGCGGATACGTTTAAAGCATACATTCCGGCGCAGACTCTGAATAAAACAGTATATTACTATATCTCTGCAACGAATAACAGCAGTAAAACGGTAACAAAACCTTATACTGCTCCCGGAGGTTATTTTAAGTTTATGGTAACGAATGCAACAGGTATAAATATTGAAAGCAGTACGGTTACAGAATTTAAACTTCACCAGAATTACCCGAATCCTTTTAATCCGTTTACCACAATCAGGTTTGAAATCCCAAAGGCAGGATTGACAAAGTTGAATATATACGATGTGACAGGGAGGGAAGTATCATTGCTTGTAAATACAAAACTTCAACCGGGAAAATATGAAGCAGAATTCAGCGGTGTAAATTTATCGAGCGGAGTATATTTCTATAAATTAGTATCGGGTGACTATTCAGAAGTTAAGAAACTTCTGTTGATTAAATAAACAATAACAGTCGGTATTCTTAATATGATGTTATTTAAACTTATTGCTTTGAAAGCTACAGAGTAAAATGTTACAAGTATATGATATTAACCCCAACCGGGTGTAAACATATTCACTTGAATACAAGATTGCAGTACGTTAATTTAGATACTAATTTAAACCCAATAAAAATATATGAGAAAATTTGTATACACATTCATAATTCTTTTAGCTTTAAGTAATTCACTCAATGCACAAACGAGGAAAGTATTGTTTGAAGAAGGCACAAACGCTTCCTGCGGACCTTGTGCGGCGAGCAATCCGATATTAATTGCATGGTTACAGAATCATCAGTCACAGGCGATATCGATTATGTATCATGCATCATGGCCCGGAGTTGACCCAATGTATCAGGCAAATCCGACTCAAAGCAGTGAAAGAATAACATACAACAATATTACAGCTGTTCCGACATGCAACGTTGACGGACTGATTTACGATATCTGGCCTTTTTCATCAACAGCATTTGATAATGCATACAACACAAGGCTTGCAGTCACTCCGCCAGTATCTATAACTGTTGCTGACCAGAGAATTGCAGGGGACTCAATAAAATCGCAGATTACGCTTGTAGTTAATTCTACTCTGCCTGCGGGAACCTATAAATTCAGAGTATTTGCCGTAGAGAAACTTATTGTGTATTCAACACCTCCGGGAACGAACGGTGAAATGGTTTTCCACACGGTTTTCAGAAGAGCCTATCCGAACACAACAGGTGTAGATTGTCCTACGACAGCAGGGACTTACAATTACACATATACATATAAACGTGAAGCAGCCTGGCAGGATACCAGTATTGTCACTGTAGCATTCGTTCAGAATGATGTAAATAAAGAGGTATTAAACTCAAACAAAGGATCATACATAGCAACAGGTATTAGCAGTCAATCAAACGAAGTTCCTGATAAATATTTCCTTGGACAGAACTACCCTAATCCATTTAATCCGACTACTAATATAAGGTTTGCAATTCCTAAGGCTGGGTTTACTACATTGAGAATTTACGATGCAATGGGCAGGGAAGTCTCGACGCTTTATAACACAAAGCTTGAAGCAGGAAAGTATGAGTCAGAGTTTAATGCTTCTGCTTTTTCGAGCGGTGTATATTTCTATAAACTGGTATCGGGAGATTTCTCTGAAGTAAAGAAGTTAACATTAATAAAATAAGAGTCCACACAATTAATCTCCTTCCTTCACGGCGAGGGGATTGAGCAGAAAATAAATTTATTAATACAATACACGAATGAAGACTGAGATAAGGAAACAGGTACAGAAGTTGATAACCTTAGGGTTAACTGAAAGAGAAGCAAAAGTTTATATCACACTTTTATCAAAAAAGGGATTTACAACACTTGAGCTGCAAAATTCTGTTGATATACCACGAACTAAAATATACGAAGTGCTGCAGAGGATGCTTGCGAGGGGAATATGTACTGAAAGAGGTTTAGGCAAAGTGAAATATTATGAGGCAGTTGAGCCTAAGGTTGCGTTCAGCAGGATACTGGATGAACACAAGGAACATTGCATGAATGAAATGGAGAAAAGGAAATCTGTTGTAGAAAGTGTTACGAGTATTCTGAATCCTGTATTTAATATGAATAAAGATATAACTTATTCATTCGACTTTGTTGAAGTATTTAAGGACAAAGAGCAGATTCAGAAGAAATACGTACAGATGGTGAAGGACGCAAAGCACAGTCTTTATACATTTAACAAGGGTCCTTATGTGTGCGACACATCGGGAAGGCTGAAAGAGCAGTTACAGGAAGAGGCAAGGTTGCTGAAGCGTAAAGCAATCTGCAAGAATATATATGAAGAAGGTGAGCTTCGGAGTCAGGACTGGCTTCTTGAATCCGTAAAAAGTCAATCAAAGCTTGGGCAACAGGCAAGAGTAGTTGAAAATCTGCCGATAAAAATGATGGTATTTGACGAGCAGAAAGTGTTTTTCCCTCTGCTTAAGCCTTCGAACGAGGCAAGCAATCTGAACATGATATTTATAGAGCACAGGGAACTTGCCATAGCCTGCAAGATGCTTTTTAATTTTATCTGGGAACAGGGGAAGCCGATAAAATAATCTGTTTGTAATACTGTAACCCCGTAGGGGTGTAAATATTTACACTTGAATATGAATTATTGATATATTAGTTTTAATAAAGATGAACAATGGCATAATGAGTAGAAAGGCAACCGTAAGTATCCGAATCAATGAGCTAAACAATCAAATTAAACTTAGTATTTCTAAATAATATTTATAAACTAAACTTTCAAATTATGAAAAAAGTATTTCTCCTTAGTTTAGTGCTTGCAGTAAGCGTGCTGGCATTTAATTTTCAATCTCCACAACCATCTATTTTAAACAACCTGACCGTTCAGTTTATTACAACAAACGGCTATGGTAATAATGTATATGTGGACAATTTTGTACTTGGTACACAATACACGAATGATGTTGCTGTATCATCTATAAATATTCCTAAAGATTCCAATTATTCAGTAAACGGCTCTACGGCATTCAAAGTATTACCGAGGGTAGTTGTTACAAACGTAGGTACCGGTTCGGCAAGTTCATTCAATATGGTACTTACGGTCGGAGCTTATACGAGCACGAAGCCAGCTCCTACAATAGCATCGGGAAGCAGTGCAGAAATACTGTTTGATTCGCTTACAATTAATCCTAATACTCCATTGAACATTAAAACTTATTCGACCTGGGCTTCAGACCAGAATAAGGTTAATGATACATTATCCCAGTATTCATTGTATTTACCGGGTGCACAGAGAAAAGTAGTGTTCGAAGCATTTACAGCTTCAACCTGCGCACCTTGTGCTTCGCAGAATCCGTCACTTGATGCATTCATAGTATCAAGAATAGATACAATAGTACCAGTGAAAACACACGTATGGTGGCCATCACCGGGAAATGACCCGATGTATCTTGCCAATACAGGTCAGATTCAGCCAAGAGTATCAACTTATTATGCAGTAAGTGCTGTTCCTACATTAATCGTTGACGGTGTAATAGTTCAGGTCAGCGGATACACAACATTATCGAATTTGCTTAATCCGTACAATTTAAGACTTTCCAAGGGTGCACCTCTTTCAGTTAATGTCGTTGATACAAAGATAGGTGATTCAGTAAAGACAAATATTACAGTGAATGTAATTTCTCCTTTACCAGCAGGAAATTATAAATTACACGTCAATTCAATTTCAACAAAAGTTTCGTATCCTACTCCTCCGGGAACAAACGGAGAGACAGTATTTAAAGATGTGTTCAGATTTGCATATCCCGATATGAACGGCACAACCATTCCAACAACACCGGGTACATACAATTTTGAATTCAGGTATAAACTTACACCATTTGCGGGTGCAACAGATACTTCATACTATACTTCTGCATTCGTACAGAATGATGTTAATAAAGAAATTATTAATGCAGGTAAAGCTCCTCATTATATTTATGCAACAGATAACCTTACTAATGCATTAACACCATATGATACAAAGCCAATGCCTTTACCAAGTTTTGTTAATTCGAATAATGTAACAGTTACAGGCATTCAGAAAAATTCTGTAAATGCAGGGTTTAATTATGAAGTGTTTGAAGGCGGTTTCCCTCCAAGCGGATGGACAGTTGTAAATCCTAATGCAGGAAGTCTTACCTGGGAAGCATATTCAGGTGTCAGCGGACCGTTATTCGGCGGTTCAAAATGTACAAGAGTAAACTGTTACAGCTACAGCAGTACAGGGCATATAGACTATCTCAAATCGCCAATATACAACAATGTTGACCTTACAGATTCGTTAAAATTCAACTGGGCACACGCAGTATATTCAGGCTACACAGAAAGATTACAGGTTCAGGTATCAATCAATGGAGGTTCTACATATCCGTACACAATATTCGATAAATCAGGTGCAACGCTGGGAACCGCACCTGCAACAACGAGTGATTTCGTCCCATCCGGTCCAAGTCAATGGGGAAGATTCTCGATTGCAGTCGGAAGCTTTATCACAGCAATTCGCCAGATAGGTACGGAGACTCCTTCTGAATATGCTTTAAATCAGAATTATCCAAATCCGTTCAATCCTGTAACAAATATTTCCTATATGATTCCAAAGAGTTCCAAAGTATCGTTAAAGGTTTATGATATGAGCGGAAAGTTGGTTTCAACTTTATTTGAAGGTAATCAGAATGAAGGTATATATCTGACACAGTTTGACGGCTCACAGCTTGCAAGCGGTGTTTACTTCTATAAACTTGAAGCAGGTGATTACAAAGAAGTACGCAAGATGACATTAATCA
>CAIUQV010000473.1 GCA_903901375.1 uncultured Ignavibacteriota bacterium | reverse complement strand
GGAAATTCGGTTTAGTGAAAATTTTTAGTCTTCCAGGTTTTTTATTGTTAAATCAAGGTTTTCGTCGTTAAAGTGACGGGCCGATAACCTTGCCCTTCTCACTTCATTCATATCAATATCAGCAATTATTAGTTCCTCATCGAATAATTTACCGGCAACTATCACATTACCGAATGGGTCGACAATTTCACTACCGCCCCAGAAATTAACACCATCTTCATAGCCTACACGATTCGTGAAAACGAAATAAAGAGATAAGAGTCTTGCAAAAGTTCTGTGTTGTTCGGAGTTTATTTCATAATTTTTAAAATTATCAGAATTCACTCCCATCCTTGTGGGAGAAGCTGCAATGCCGTATATAATTTTTGCTCCTTTCATTGCGAGAGTATAAGGCAAACTTAAGTGCCACATATCTTCGCAAACAAGCATACCTGCACTGCCGAATCTGGTTTCGAAAGTACTGCATTTTTTCCCTGCGGAGAAGTACCTGAATTCTTCAAACAAGGTATAAGTTGGCGGATATATTTTCTGATGTGTGTGAACAATCTTTTCCCCTGAAAAATAAACAGAAGAATTGTACAAAGAATAGGATTTGCTTTCCTCAACCAGTCCGCAAACTATATCTATGTTTCGGCTGAGCTCTTTAAGTTTATCGAGTTTTCCGGTTTCAGAAAGGTTTAATGCCACTTCAAAGTTTAAGTCTTTTAGGGAATAACCCGTGAGCGAAAGTTCCGGAAATACTATCACATCTGCTTTTTTGCTTATTGCATCTTCGACATAGTTTATATGCTTATCAAGATTCCTGTCTAAATTACCGAGAACTGTATTTATTTGTGCGAGTGCAATTTTCATAATAATCAGTCTTTGAATAATTTTGCTTTAATAACTCTTAAAACACCTGTAATCTTTAACCCTATAACGAGCATCGGATAAAGGACAACATTGTAATTATGTTTTTTAAAATATCTCATACAGTCCTTGTTCCATATTTTAATCATTCCTGACCTGTCTTTATAAACGCTGACACCCTGCATATGTTTGACTTTAGCATCAGGAAAGAACACAAGCTTAAATCCTGCATCTGATATACGTTTACAGAAATCGACATCGTTATAAAACATGATAAACCTTTCGTCAAGTCCACCCACTGCTTCAAGTACTTTCCTTTTCATTAAAAGTGCGGCACCCATAGGCTGGTCAACTTCCCTCAGGCTGTTGTGGTCAAAATACCGCATCTTCCATCTTGAGAAGAATTCCGATTTCGGAAAAATTGTTGCAAGCATCAGCATTTCAGAAAACATATCCCAGTATGTCGGGAATGTTCTGCAGGAGAACTGAATATGCCTGTGAAAGTCGAGCAGCTGAGGTGCAACAACACCAACCTGTTCATTTTCATCAAGATACTTCATCATCTGACTTATAGCAGTATCCAGAATTTCAGTATCGGGATTCAGAATGAAGATATAATCTCCCGTGGAAGCGTGAATTGCCTGATTGCAGGCTTTTGTAAAACCAAGATTATCATTATTTTTAATGAATACGATATTCTTGTCCGTTACTCTGAGAAAATTTTCCAGAACCTGCACTGTTCTGTCACTCGAATTATTATCAACGACAACAGTTTCCAGTTTAAGGTTCGGAACTTTAGCAGTAGCGTGAAACAGAGTGTTCATGCACTCTGCAATCTCGTCCTCGCTGTTCCATGTTACCAATGCAATTGTTAATGAAGACATATTAATGTTTTACCAGCCTTGTATCTTTTTTAAATTTATTATCATTTCTGTTTGGATAGTCCAGCATGTAATGCAGACCGCGTGACTCTTTTCTTTTTATAGCAGATTCAATTATCATATTTGCCGTCAGCACAAGATTTCTTAACTCCAGCAATTCAACAGTTACCTTCGTTCTCTTGTAATATTCCTTAATCTCTTCCCTCAACATCTTAATCCTTCTGAAAGCACGCTGAAGCCTTACGGTATTCCTCACGATTCCAACGTAGTCATTCATGATTTCCTTTATCTCACGTTTATCGTGCGAAATCAAAACCCATTCATCTGCGTTAATCGTTCCTTTATCGTTCCAGTCCAGCACGTCTCCGTAAAAGTTCTTTAAGTCCTTGCCTTTTGATACTTT
>CAIUQV010000472.1 GCA_903901375.1 uncultured Ignavibacteriota bacterium | reverse complement strand
TTTTTTATTAATCCTGCCGGAACCGATACTATTACTCTTAATAATGAGTTAATTCAATTTCTCTGCTTCAAACTGACACAGCAGATGTTAATACTTTTATACACTAATATTGCACTTGAGATATGATTAAAGAATTAGCAACTTGCTATTAACAAGTATTTTGGGTTTAATAACTGGAATGAGCAAAAGTATAATCACATTCATTCTCCTGAATACATTATTTTAATAACCGGATATTGCTTTGATATGAAAAAATATTTTATTGTAGTTATTACATTGCTGCTTCTTTCAGATACTATTACTGCTCAGAACAATAATTATTCTGTCGGAGGCACAATCAGGGATGCTAACACCGGCGAAGTGCTGATTGGTGCAGTGATTTACGTAAAAGAACTTAAAGGTACCGGAGCCGGAAGCAATGAATACGGCTTTTATTCTCTCACGCTTAAACAGGGTAATTATAATTTAATATTTTCATACATCGGATTTCAGAGCGATACTGTTAGCATCAATCTGACCTCCGACAAGAGAATAGATGTTTCGCTTAAGAGCGGAGCAATACTAACTGAAGAAATTAATGTATCAGATAAAGACGATAAGGACAGGTTAAAAAATCCTCTGATGGGAATTGAGAAACTCGATCTGAAAGAAATTAACAGACTTCCTGTACTATTCGGGGAAAGGGATATTCTTAAAACTATTCAGTTATTACCGGGTATAAAGAGTGCTAATGAAGGCAGTAACGGATTCAGTGTAAGGGGTGGTAACTATGACCAGAACCTGATTCTGCTCGATGAAGCTCCGGTATACAATGCAGCACATTTACTCGGATTCTTTTCCACTTTTAATTCAGATGCAATTAACGATGTGACAATTTATAAAGGCACACAACCTGCTCAGTACGGGGGAAGATTATCCTCTGTTCTCGACATAAAAATGAAAGAAGGCAATAACCAGTATTATAATCTATCCGGTGGTATTGGTTTAATTTCTTCAAAGCTTAATTTTGAAGGACCTATAGTTAAAGACAAAGGTTCATTCCTCATTACAGGCAGAAGAACTTATGCGGATATGTTTTTAAAGTTATCGAGCAATCAGACTGTTAAGGACAGACGTTTGTATTTTTATGACTTGAACACAAAGGTGAACTATCAGGTTTCACCAAAAGACAAATTGTACTTATCGGGATATTTTGGGAAAGATGTATTAACGATGGGTAATACAAATACGACTGACTGGGGAAATATCACTGCCACAGTCAGACTGAATCATATTTTCAGTAATAAATTATTCTCTAACACATCTCTTATTTACAGCGATTACCATTACAATATAGGGATTTCAAACGACGAGAATGATTTTAATGTACTGTCAAACATAACAGATTATAACCTGAAACAGGAATTTCAGTATTTCCCGAACCCGAAAAACTCTATGCGATTCGGGTTTAATTCTATTTACCACAAGGTATCTCCGGGAATAGTTGAAGTTGTGAACGGGACTTCGAACAGAAATGATTTACAGGAACGTTACAGTCTTGAGAATTCCTTATGGGCAGGTACGGAATCTGAAGTATTCAAATGGCTGTTCGTAAGTGCAGGAATAAGACTTACTGCATTCAGTGTTCTGGGTAAGGGTGATTTCTATACACTCGATGCAAGTAATAATATTATAGATACAACAAATTACGACGGAGGTATTGTAAAGACTTACGTAAACCCTGAACCAAGAATCTCAGCAAGTATAATTCTGAGCCAAAGTACTTCAGTAAAAGCATCTTATACACATAACATTCAGAACTTTCATCTTATTTCAAACTCAACTTCTACGAATCCGACAGATAAATGGCTTTCAAGCACTAATAACATTAAACCTGAAATCGGTGACCAGTTTTCACTCGGTTATTTCCATAACTTTGTGGGTTATGAATTCAGCGTGGAAGGATATTTCAAGACTGTACAGAACGTAATAGATTACAAAGATAATGCAAACGTTACGAATATTGATGCGATTGAATCGCAGCTGCTTTATGGTCAGGGACGTTCTTATGGTATAGAGTTGTTTTTAAAAAAGAAGGTCGGAAATATAACGGGCTGGATAAGTTATATGTTTTCCAGATCCGAACAGAAGATAAATACAGTAAACAACAATGCCTGGTATCCGTCTAAACAGGACAGAACTCACGACATTTCAGTAGTCGCTATGTACGATGTGAACAGCAGGTTTAATCTTTCGGCTACCTGGGTTTACCACACAGGGAATGCAGTAACTTTCCCAAGCGGAAAATATACTCTGAACAATCATGTATACTATTATTACACAGAAAGAAACGGATACAGAATGCCGGCATACCACAGGTTTGATGTTGGAGGAACGGTGAAATTTGGTTCCGGGAAGAAGTTTACTTCTGAACTTGCATTCGGCTGTTACAATATGTATGGACAGAAGAATGCTTTTACTATAGACTTCAGGGAAAGCACTACAGTGCCTAATAAAACCGATGCAGTTAAAACATATTTATTCCAGTGGGTTCCTTACGTAACATGGAATTTTAATTTTAAATAAAATCAATTATGAAGAATATAACACGATATATTTTATTACTGGTGATAGCATTAACTTTTCATTCATGTGAAGAAGTGATTGAAGTTGATTTGAATAATGCTGAACCTGAATTGCTTATTGAAGCTAATGTTTCAGATTCAACCGGACCGTACACTGTGAGAGTATCTATGACAGTTGGGTTCAGCCAGGAGAATAATTTTCAGGGAGTTGACGGGGCTTTTCTTACATTATCGGATAATAACGGACTGACGGATACTTTGACGCAGGTATCAAATGGTGTTTACACTACTCATAACATTAGCGGAAGCAGAAATTCATCATACAGTATGTTCGCAATCGTTAATGAAAAACAATACACTTCTGTATCGTATATGCCGTTAAAAACAAATCTGGATTCTCTGTACACTACAACAAACGGCGGAGGCGGCTTTGGAAACACTAATAAGATTAAAATAGTCCCTAAATACAGAGACCCGGCAGGTGTTAAGAATTTCTATAGGTTTATTCTATCTATTAACGGATTTCAGACAGATGATGTTTTCGTTCAGAATGACATAAACAGGGACGGACAGGTTTTTAACCAGCCGTTAGTATCGCGAACCACAATAAACCAGGGAGATTTGCTGACGCTTGAAATGCAATGTATAGATGAGAATGTTTACAAATACTTTAATGCATTATCCAAAAATTTCAGAAGAGGCCTTAATCAGAGCCAGACTCCTGTTAATCCGCCATCCAATATTACAGGCGGAAAGCTTGGCTATTTCAGTGCACATACTATACAAAGAAAGAGTGTTATTGCACATTAAAGACGAAGATTATAACATATATCAGAAGGAAAGTACTACGTTTTCAAAACTCCATCCGCCTTTAAGGTTAAGAACAGTGGAATAAACTATAATTTTTTCTGATGGTTTGTAAGGATAGTAATTACCGCTGTTGTATTTGCTGTCTTTATCGGAGTCTATGTAAGCAACGATGTAATACGTGCCTTCGAACAATCCCGGAAAAGTAAAAGTTGAATCGGTGGATAGTGTACGAGTGTAGTTCTGCTCTCTTTTGTTTTTATTTATGAGCGTTACTATAACGGGAGATTCATACAAATACTTATTGGCAACTATACCTTTTATCTCCCCTGTTTTTCTGTCGTCTGCGATAGTAAAATTAAGTTTGTATTTTATATCTGAACCGTTCTTTGAATATTTAAAGGCAAAACTCAGCGGAGCGTTGCTGTAAAGCCCCGATACGGGTATTACTTCGAGAAGAGTGTCATTCATCCAGTTGTAGACAAGCCTTATTTTATTTCCGAGTGTGTCCTGCATTGCAGATGTGCGGGCAACGTCTTCCTTCGTTACAACGTGATTCTTAAAATAGAAAAAGTATCGGGAGAGCATTCCGATGTTCTTATCGCCGTTTGTTATGTTTGAAAATACCGTACCCGTTGTATCAGGCTGCAGGGATTTATAGAATTCCTTTGAAGAATAGAAATCAGCCGGTATGAGTTCATCCCTGAGTATAAAATTCACTCCTGTATTCTGTAGAGTATCTTTCACTTCAACATCTTTATCAGTAACAGAAATGTACTCGAATTCTTTATCGTACAGACCGTTCCTGTCGTTGTCGAAGACTGCAAATAACCTGTACGTTCCGTATGCAAGATTATCGAACCTGTAATATCCTTCATTGCTGACGGGCATTATGAAATCGGGGTAATCCTTCGAAGGGTCTTTTTCTGCATCCTGTGACAGTTTGTATGCGTACACAAATATCTTCTCAAAATTGTTTCCGAATACACTGCCGGATACTCTTCCCTTGTCTATATTTGGTCCGGTTGAAACTGCAAACTGAATGGGTTCTGAAAGATAATTGTTTCTTATATCTTTAAACAGTTTTCCGATTACGAACAGGTATGTTTTATTCTTTTCGAAACCGTATTCGTACTTAACGGTTACTTCTTTTCCGCTCCAGTCAAAATCCGGCTCGCCTTTAGGTTTCGGAGAGACAAAGAAGGCATCCGTAAAACTTCTTCTGTCGACGTATTCATCGAATTCGATTGTTATTTCTTTACCGGAAAAGTTTACGGCGTTCGGACGCGGATAAATGTATTTGATTCTCGGCGGTACTTTGTCATCGTCTCCGCCAGATGGTGGCTGCTGGTTTGCACATCCGCCGAATGCAGAAAATACATAAAGCATGGAAAGAGAGAGTATTATTATCAGACTATTTTTCTTCATACCTTAAAAAATTTATTACGACTGTTGTACCTTCGCCGAGTTTACTGTTGAAGGATATTTTTGCCTTCATATCGTCCAGTGATTTCTTTGTTATTGCAAGACCCAGACCCATGCCAGTTGACTTAGTAGAGAAATTTGGTTCGAAGAGTTTATCGAGTATTTCTGGTTCAATGCCGCAGCCGTTATCCTTAACTTCCACGACAACTTTTTTAGGTGTGTTGAATGACCTTACTTCAATCACTCCGCCTGATTCTATTGCC
>CAIUQV010000471.1 GCA_903901375.1 uncultured Ignavibacteriota bacterium | reverse complement strand
CCGGACGGGAGAATCATATAAATGAAAATTTATGTTGGTAACATCGCCAGAGAATCAACCGAAGATGAAGTAAAACAACTTTTCACAAATTTCGGTACAGTTGAGAACTTCAAACTCATAAGAGACATTAACTCAAACCTGTTAAAAGGTTTTGGGTTTGTTGATATGCCTAATGAAGATGAAGCCCAGAAGGCAATCGACGAATTAAACGGTCAGCTTTTCAAAGAGAGGCCTTTAACCGTTAGCGTTGCCAATCCTGCTGAGAAAAAGAGCACAAAAAAGCAATTCGACAAGAACAAAGGCAGTTTCAACAAAGGAGGCGGTTTTAACAAAGGTAATGCCGGCAAAAGCAATTTCAGCAAAGGTAATACAGGTAAAAGCAACTTCAATAAAGGCGGCGGGAGCGGTAACTTCAAAAGCGGTGGCGGATACAAAAGCGGCGGTGGTCAAAACAGGGAAAACAACTTCAACAAAGGCGGAAACAAATCAAATGGTAACAAAGAAGTTAACGGTAACCGTGAAGGCGGGAATGAAGGAAGCAGTATTTCCTATTTAAATAAATATAATTCTGACTAATATTAAAAGAGTCAGACCTATCCGGGTCTGACTCTTCCATTTATATAATACAAATTCTAATCTTCCAGTGTTGAAATATTACCCGGATCCTGTCCAAGAGCTTTTGCCTTCAGCAATCTCCGCATAATTTTTCCACTTCTTGTTTTCGGAAGAGAATCAACAAACTCAACATTCTCAGGTCTTGCAATAGGTCCGACTTCATGACCAACGTGCATAATCAGTTCTTCTCTTAAAGCTTCTGATTTTTCCACACCTGCCTTAAGAATAACATAAGTATAAATTGCATTTCCTTTCACTTCATGCGGAAGTCCAATCGCTGCTGCTTCTGCAACCAAATGATGACTTACAAGTGCACTCTCAATCTCAGCAGTTCCAAGCCGATAACCCGAAACCTTAAGCACATCATCGGTTCTGCCAATAATCCAGAAATATCCATCTTCATCACGTCTTGCAGAATCACCAGTTAAATACATACCACCATACTTTTTCCAGTATTTTTCTACATAAGACTCGGGAGAATTATATATCGTCCGCATCATAGAAGGCCAAGGTGTTTTCACTACCAGATATCCTTCTTCATTATCAGCAACAGGTTTTCCGTCCTCATCGAGAACATCCATCTTTATTCCGAAGAAAGGTCTAGTACCTGAACCAGGCTTCAATGGAACTACCGGTGTAGGAGTTATCATAAACGCACCTGTCTCAGTCTGCCACCAAGTATCCATAATAGGACAGCGTCCTTTACCAATCACATTATAGTACCACTTCCAGGCTTCAGGATTAATAGGTTCACCAACAGAGCCAAGCAACCTTAAAGAACTAAGGTCATGCCTGTTAGGCCATGCATCACCAAATCTCATCAGACCACGAATTGCAGTCGGTGCAGTATACAAAATAGTTACGCCATATTTCTCAACTAACTGCCACCATCTATTGGGGAAAGGATAATTTGGTGCACCTTCGTACATCAGCTGAGTCGCACCATTCAGCAAAGGACCATAAACAATATAACTATGTCCTGTAACCCAGCCCGGATCAGCAGCACACCAGTATCTATCCTCATCCTGAATATCAAACACATACTTAAAAGTAGAATAAGTCTGAACCATATATCCACCGTGAGTATGTAAAATAGCTTTTGGCTTACCCGTTGTACCTGAAGTATACAATAAAAACAGCGGATGTTCAGCATCAACCTGTTCAGCTTCATTTTTCGAATTTATAATAGGCAGAGAAACCAGTTCATGGTACCAGATATCACGGCCATATTCCATGTTAACAGGTTCTCCTGTACGTTTAATCACAAGTACACTCTCAACACTCGCTGCCCTTTGCAAAGCCTCATCTGCGATTGCTTTAAGCGGAACAATCTTTCCTCTCTGAAAAGCACCATCGGCAGTAACAAGAACTTTCGAATGACTGTCTTCCAACCTTTCGTGAAGTGCTTCAACTGAAAATCCCCCATACACTACTGAATGAACAGCACCAATCCTTGCACAAGCAAGCATTGCAATAAGAAGTTCAGGAACACGTCCGAGATAAAGTGTAACCCTGTCACCTTTTACGACTCCAAGACTTTTCAGAACGTTAGCAAATTTCGAAACTTCCCTGTGTAATGCGAAATAGGAGAATACTCTGTTCTCCCCCTTCTCGCCTTCCCAGATTAATGCAACCTTATTCTTCCTTTGAGACTTCAAATGTACATCAAGACAATTGTAAGCGATATTCGTTTTACCTCCTGTAAACCACTTATAAAAAGGTTTAAACGAATCATCAAGCACTTTATCCCACTTAGAAAACCACTTCAGTTCTTTTGCTTCCTTATCCCAAAAACCTTCAAGGTCTTTTGAAGCAAAGTCATTTAATTTATCCCAATCCTTAACTCTTGAATTTTTTAATACTTCCTTAGAAGGATAAAACACTTCACCCGATAATTCTTTCATAAATATATAGTTTAAAGTTAATTAAAATTCTGTATTCAGATAAAACGACTAATATTATCTTTTTCAGAATAAAAAATCCATTGATAAATTTATACAGCAAAACTATTATGTGATATGGATAAAATATTCAACACAATTACGATAATATTGTTTATAGCAATAACAACACTACCGCTTCAGGCATGCAATAAAAAAGAGCAATTACTGAAACACACTTCAAAAGATACATCCATAAATACAGTCAAAACAAGATTCTCACCTCCTGAAGGATACGTGAGAATAACAGCCGAAAAAAACTCATTCGCTGAATACCTGCAAAACCTGCAGCTGAAACCTGAAGGCAGCATAGCATTAAATTATGATGGTTCCGTAAAACAACCGGATGATGTTTATGCAGCTGTTGTTAATATAGACGTCGGGGAAAAAGACCTGCAGCAATGTGCAGATGCCGTAATGCGTTTAAGAGCTGAATATTTATTTCAGCAAAATAAATTCGACGAAATTAAATTTAACTTCACAAACGGATTTACAGCACAGTACCTTAAATGGCGTGAAGGGTACAGAATATCTGTAAAAGGCAACAGCGTCAGCTGGGTAAAGAAAACCGAACCAAATGAAACATATACAGAATTCCGAAGATATCTGGATTTAGTTTTTATGTATGCAGGAACATTATCACTTGAAAAAGAGCTGGTTCCGACAGATATTTCAGAAATTGAAATAGGTTCAGTGTTTATAAAAGGAGGCTCACCCGGTCACGCAGTAATAGTAGTGGACCTTGCAGAGAATAAGACAACTGGCGACAAAATATTTATAATAGCACAAAGTTATATGCCCGCACAGGACATACAAATACTAAAAAATATGGAAAACAATAAACTATCACCATGGTATTCTACAAATATTGGCGATATACTCGTAACTCCCGAATGGAAATTCAAGAGAACACAACTGAGAAGGTTTTAGACACAATCATACATAATTGGGCTATTTATTTTAGTAACTTTTAAAAAAGTTATTAAGTGAATAAGATTTCTATAAAGCCAGATATCGTAAATTATATTTCAGATAGCAGCAAGTTAAGTTAAACATGTATAAATTTGATTTAGCATTAAAAAAATAAATAGAACAAATACTATACTTATTAATTGCACTATTTTATTGTATTATTATACATTATCTTTATGCATCTATCTCGTTTTCATATTTGTAAATTAATGTACTTAGTTTAATAAAGAAAACCTATATTATTGTGAAAAAGCTCGTAATCGCAATCGTAGTAATCATATTTAACGCATCAATTATGTATGCACAGCAAACACCACAACTATATACAGATTCTTTAAAAACTATTAACAAATACAATGCAGAACTCGGCTCTGTAAATTTCAAGTTAACATTTTTATACCTGAGTAAATCGTATAACGGCCTGGGTTTAACTACAGAATTTCAATACAATGTTTCTGATTTAACCTCATTATTATTATCCATAAATCCATTAGCGAAAACCAAAAGCAGTTCAAGCGGAAGCTTCCTGCTTAATATTTCAATCGGCTCTAAGTTTTATTTCATAAAGAAAAAGTATAAGCCTTATTTTTCTATTAATGCGGGTCTCTATAAAGAACCAAACATTAAAGCATATTTCACAATTTCACCGGCATTTGGTTTAGACGTTTTTGCGAATAAACTCATAGATGTGAATCTTGAAGCAAAATCCAACCTTCATAACACTGGGTTATCAATCGGTATTCCCGTGCTTACGTATTCATTTAGCGGCGGTATAAACCTAAAGTTTTAATTAGCATTTATGAAAAAACTAATCATCTTCATAGCCGTCACACTAATTACTTCGGCATCTTCATATTCTCAAACTTTTAAAAGCATATCTGATAATCCCAGTTCAGATTCTCCCGGGATAAAGAAAAGCATTCATTCCTTATACATTACAAATACCTCTTTTCAATCCGATTCTTTAAAGCCAGGCGACTCTGCAATCACCAAAACTAAAACTACCACCAAAGGAGAAAAACCAGGCAACTATGCCACTTTCTCAACAGGTATAATGCATTATGAAGATACCAGAAATATATTTTATACATCTCTCGATTTAAACTTAAACCCCGTAAGTATATTTTGTATAGATCTGGGTTTATACGGACTCTTTAATAGATACGGTGGTGGTATTGCAGTTCAAGCTGCTCTTGGCGTGGGTTTCTATATTGTCCGGGATAAGATTTTCACCTCTGCCAGTGCAGGTTATTTCTATCTGACTCCATTATACTTAGCAAATATCATTTCTCTAAAAGTGAATTACAAATTCTCAGAATCTTTTTCCGCAGGCATCGATAACAAATATATTTTTAATGGGAATCTGGACTACCGTCGCTATATATACTCTATCGGTCTGAATATTTCATACCATTATGATATTTAATATTCGAACATATGATTATAAACACACAGCACTCAATATTTATAACTAAAAATACTATGAAAAAACTAATCATCGTCATCGCCATCACACTAATCACAGCGGCAACCGCCAACGCCCAGCTCTACAAAGGCTTCGGCATTAAAGCAGGAACTACCATAGCAAGCCAAACATTCACCATTAATGGTAAAAGATTTGATGACTCAACATATAAATACGGCTTCACTGCAGGAATCTTCAAAGAATTCCACGTCATCCAAAACCTCAAAGCACAAATCGGAATCAACTACGCCAGAAAGGGCTCATTATTAGAAGTGATAGAAACAGATGAGTCTGGTAACATTATTGGAAAAGGCAATATCCATGAAAATTTCGATTTTATAACCGCAGAACTATACGCGAAATACAATTTCCTAAAATCTAAAATCAACCCGTACATTCTTGCAGGACTTCGAATAGACTTCTATCTCTCACAACATAGTTTTTACAGAAGCAGCAATGGAAATGAAACAGAAAACGAAGTCGGAATCCCCGTTACAAACAACAAAATCTTCGGCGCATCACTCGGAGCCGGACTCGAATATCAGGCATCAAAACTATTCTCACTCTTTCTCGAAGGCACATACAACCCCGACTTCACTGACATTTATAACGGAGGTTCAATAATCCGCGGACGCTCCTTTGACATCCGCACAGGAATAAAATTCTAAATTATATTATTATGAATAAAAGAGCAAAAGATTTTATAACAGGGGTGACAATAACGATATTCATAACTCTCTTGTTTGGATACATTGTATACCAGAGCGCTATTTTCGTACCACACCTTTCAACGTTTAGTATCACTATACTTGCGATAACAGGTTCTTTATTTTACTGGTCATCGACTTCGTACAATTTAAAGATTGCTCTGCTAATCCAGTTATTTCTGCTACTGGCTATTTTCATAATCTTTAAAGATAGTGTGAGCATAAATTTCATAATAATGGAAATATTAATGTTCATATCAACTTCAGCTTCGATTTACATCAATTACAAAATAATTGAACCGAGAATAAAGACAATATTCCTTCCTTTCACATTTGCCGTATTGATTATTGTACTTACTTCATTGGCAACTACAATAAATTTCTTTTACATAATATTTACATCGTCTAAGGCTTTTACTTATAGTATTTTAACAAAGGCAGTTGTTATTGGAATAGTGCAAACAGAAATAGGAGGATTGGGTCTTGGTATCGGAATTTACCTTTCAAACGCACTTCTGAAAAGGAATGCAATTAATTCAGAAGAATAAGCAATAATTTTAAAACCCCCGACGGCATTACACCTTCGGGGGTTACTTATTTAAAAACAAATCTATAAATTATTCTATCACTATTTCAATCTTAAATATCTTTATCCATATACAATTACTACCAGTTATAATCAGCCTCAATCATCTTTTGTGTTGTGCCAATCTCTTTCTCATTCTACCACAACCTCTTCACTTTTCTTCTCCATCTCCTTCACAATACACTTAGTATCACGCGCTATCATCAGCTCTTCATTAGTCGGAATCACATAAACTTTGACTTTAGACTCCGGCAAACTAATCTCTGCCAGTTCGCCTTTTGTCGACTTATTCTTTTCCACATCCAGATACAATCCCAGAAACTCCATATTCTTACACGCCTCATATCTCGTCTCATAATCGTTTTCGCCGATACCAGCTGTAAACACCAGAGCATCCAGCCCACCCAGCGCTACAATATATGCACCGATAAACTTTTTAAGCCTGTAATCAAACATTTCAAGCGCAAGTTTTGCCCTCATATTTCCGTGATGGAAAGCATCTTCCAAATCCCTGAAATCATTACTTATGCCAGAAACACCAAGCATTCCACTCTTTTTATTCATCACATCATCAATCTGTTTTGAAGAAAGATGCTCAATATTCTCAAGAATCGGAATCAGAGCAGGATCAACATCGCCGCATCGTGTACCCATAATCAATCCTCCAGTCGGAGTATGCCCCATTGAAGTATCGATACTCACACCATTCGAAATTGCAGCTACACTAGCACCATTGCCTAAATGGCAGGTTATAATCTTTGAATTCTTTTTACCAAGAAGTTCCATCGCAACAGCCGAAACATACCTGTGCGATGTTCCGTGAAAGCCATATCTTCTGATACCATATTTTTCATAAAGCTCATACGGCAATGCATACATATAAGCATAATCAGGCATCGTCTGATGGAATGCAGTATCAAAAACGCCTACCATAGGAATATCCGGCAGCACTTCCTGACAAGCTCTAATCCCTTTTATATTTGGCGGATTATGAAGCGGAGCAAAAAAGGAACATTCATCGAGTGCTTTAACAACGTCCTCATTAATCAATACTGAACCATTGTACTTTTCACCGGCGTGAACTACTCTGTGTCCAACGGCATCAATTTCTGAAACATCTTTAATAACACCTGTTTCTTTGTCTGTCAAGACTTCAAACACAAGTTTCATTGCATCGGCATGATTCTCCATCAATCTCTCCACAACCTGCTTCTTCCCTCCATTATTATTATAAGTCATAGATGAACCTTCAGCACCGATTCTTTCCACAAGTCCTTTTGAAACGACTTTTTCCCCTTCCATATCAATAAGCTGATATTTCAAAGAAGAGCTTCCTGTATTTACCACAAATATTTTCATATTATTAATATCATTTTAATTTATTAGTTCTGCAATATCTTCATCACATTACTGATGAGCTATTTTTGATTCATCCATTCCAATAGCCTGAACTGCTGTGATTGCAACAACATCGACAATTTCTTCAGGAGTACATCCTCTGGATAAGTCATTTATCGGCAAAGCAAACCCCTGCGAAATCGGACCAATAGTATTCGCCTTAGCCAGACGCTGAACAAGCTTGTAGCCGATATTACCCGACTGCAAATCAGGAAAGACAAGAACATTCGCTTTACCGGCAACAGGACTATCTTTCGCCTTCATCTTCCCAACCTCTGGAACAATCGCCGCATCAAGCTGAAGTTCACCATCTATCAGAAACTGAGGAGCGATTTCTTTAGCTATTCCTGTTGCTTCGATAACTTTATCGACAAGGTCATTTTTTGCGCTTCCTTTCGTAGAGAATGAAAGCATTGCGACCCTTGGTTCAATATTCAAAAGACTCTTTGCTGTTGTAGCAGTTGAAACTGCTATAGAGGCAAGTTCTTCAGCATTAGGATTAGGGATGATGGCACAATCGGCAAAAACCAGAACACCATTCTCACCAAAAGTACAGTCAGGAACTTCCATAACGAAACAACTGGAGACCCCCGAAATCCCGGGAGCAGTTTTAATAATCTGAAATCCGGGTCTGAGTAAATCACCGGTAGAATGGATAGCACCGGAAACCAGTCCATCTGCATCACCCAGTTTGACCATCATAGTGCCATAATAAATTGTATCCTTCATAGCAAACACTGCATCCTCAGCAGTTACGCCTTTACTCTTTCTTAATTCATAAAAATGCTTTGCATATTCATCAAGCTTTTCTGAATTAACAGGATCAATAATCCTGATTCCTTCGATATTCGCATTATGTTTCTTTGCTTCGCTGCGAATTTCTTCTTCATTGCCAAGCAAAACAACGTTAGCGAGTTTTTCTCTTGTAATAATTTCAGCGGCAAGTAAATTTCTTCTTTCGCTGCCTTCGGGAAGTGCTATCGTTTTCGAAGAGGAACGAGCCTTATCCCAAATTTTCTGTATAACTGACATAAGTTTTAATAATTCTAAGAATTAATTGAGTGGTAATTCAAAAATAGTAAATAAACCGTTTAATTGAAATGAAAAAAGGGAGCTTTTAAAAACAGCTCCCTTTGATTAATAAATAAATTTATTTAGCTGCAACATTCACGGCAAAATCTCTTCCTGCCTTCATAGCTTTCAGGTTAACATTAACAACATCATCACCTTTCCTTCCAAAAATTGTTCTGATTGAATCTTCAAGCTTCTCATAAGCAATATCGAGGAACGGCGAAGCGGCCCCAAGAATAACCATATTAGCCGAACGAAGAGAGCCTGCCTCCCTTGCCATCTTATCTGCATCAAGCGCTATATTATGATGCTGAGCTTCAATCTCTTTGATAATATTATCGATAGGCGGATAGTTTGTAATATTAATAAACGGTTTTATGTTAGTAATAATCCATCCTTCTTTTGAAAGATAAGGCAGATACCTTAAAGATTCCATCGGTTCAACAGAGATAATCATATCAGCTTTCCCAAAAGGGATAAGGTCAGACATCACTTCTTTATCTGAAAGCCTGAGGTGTGATTGAACATCACCGCCACGCTGGCTCATACCGTGAACTTCTGCCTGTTTTAAATGCAAACCAAGGTTTACTGCAGCAACGCCAATAATTGAAGCAATTGACAGAATTCCCTGTCCTCCTACACCCGCTAAAATAATATCTTTCTTCATTTTGCTGACTCCTTTGCTTTTTCTTCTTTCTTGTGTTTACCAATAGTCTGGATACATTCTCTTCTTGGGATAATGACTGACACGCCATCGTAATTAAGTTCTGACTGAATGACTTTCATATTTTCTTCGTGGTATCTTCTCATCGGGTTTAGAATGTGGATATGTTCTTCTTCAACGCCAAGTCCTTTTACTATCTCTTCAATCCTACCCGTAGCAGCAGAAGTCTGTCCGCCGGTCATACCAGTAGTAGCATTATCGAGAATGAATATTGTTACAGGTGTTTTATCGTTAACGCAATCGAGCAGACCAGTGATACCAGAGTGGGTAAATGTGGAATCACCAATAACAGCAACAGCCGGTCTTAATCCTGCATCCGAAGCACCCTTTGCCATTGTAATAGATGCACCCATATCAACACAGGAATTAACTGAATTGTACGGAGGCAATGCACCAAGAGTATAGCAGCCGATATCGGCAAAGACTCTTCCCGGAGTGTATTCAGCAAGTACTGAATTCAAGTCAAGATAAGAATCTATATGCGGACAGCCTGCACAAAGCGAAGGCGGTCTTGGAGAAACCAGAGCCGGTACAGAATTACCGATAGTATCTGTAAGTCCGAGTGACCTTGCGACAATATTCGGGTTTAGTTCACCGTCGCGAGGAACTTCACCGCTGAGTCTTCCTTTAATTTTCAAACCAACGTTTAAGAAGCCCTTAAGCATTTCTTCAATCATTGGAAATCCTTCTTCAAGAATAAGAAGTTCATCGCATTCCTTAGCAATCTTTTCTATAAGTTTGAAAGGCAATGGATATTGTGATATCTTTAAGACAGGATAAGGGCATTTTCCATCTACATAGTTTTCCATTAAATAGTTATATCCGATACCGCTTGCGATAATACCAAGCTTCTTGTTATCACCATCAATATATTTGTTAAATCCTGAAGTTTCGGATTCTTCTTCGAGGAATTCCTGATTTTTTAAAAGGACTTTATACTGTTTCCTTGCGATAGCAGGAAGAAGAACAAACTGAGTTAAGTTTTTTGGCAATGCCACTTCATTCTGTTCCCTTAAATCTTTTCTTTGAACACCTGCTCTTGAATGAGCTAAACGTGTTGTGATTCTGAGCATCACAGGAATTTTATACTTCTCAGAAATATTAAAACCGTAATGCACCATATCGTAGGCTTCCTGCTGATTTACAGGTTCGAGTACAGGTATAAAAGCAAACTTTGCAAGAACTCTTGAGTCCTGCTCATTCTGCGATGAATGCATTGAAGGGTCATCTGCGGCAACGACAATCATACCGCCGTTAGCACCTGTTATGGCAGAATTAACGAACGGATCAGCTGCAACGTTTAAACCGACGTGTTTCATACAAACCAATGTGCGTTTACCTGCATAAGACATGCCAAGAGCAGATTCATAAGCAGTCTTTTCATTTGCAGACCAGGTTGAGCGAATACCTTTTTGTTTAGCTTCTTTAGAATGCTGTACATATTCAGTAATCTCAGTTGAGGGTGTACCGGGATAGGCATAAATACCGGAAATACCAGCATCAATAGCAGCTTGTGCGATTGCCTCATCACCCAATAAAACTAATTTTTGCATAAACTTAAATTATATTTAGGTATTAAAATTCAAGAGGATATAAACAAAATTAGCTATTTTAAGAATGAATTGTAAGAGAAAAACGGAACAGTAAATCTGATTCAAAAATACCTGTAGGAAAATTAATACAATCAAATTAAATTTTCATTTTATATATATTTGAATAAATCAAAACCCCGAAAAATGATTAGAAAACAAGACGCACTCGACTACCATAAATCAGGCAGACCCGGAAAGATAGAAGTTGTATCTTCAAAACCCTGTGCAACACAGAGAGATTTATCCCTTGCATACACACCGGGTGTAGCAGACCCCTGCCTTGATATTGAAAAGAATCCTGAAGATGCTTATCAGTACACTGCAAAAGGAAATCTTGTTGCCGTAGTATCAAACGGAACAGCAGTTCTCGGACTTGGGAACATAGGAGCATTAGCAGGAAAGCCAGTAATGGAAGGCAAAGGAGTTTTATTCAAAAGATTTGCTGATGTGGATGTATTCGACATAGAACTGAATACTGAAGACCCAGACGAAATAATCAAAGCAGTTAAACTTCTTGAACCGACGTTCGGAGGGATTAACCTTGAAGATATTAAAGCACCTGAGTGTTTTTATATTGAGGAAGAGCTTAAGAAGATAATGGGAATTCCTGTGTTTCACGACGACCAGCATGGAACGGCAATTATCAGCGGAGCGGCACTCGTGAATGCACTCGAAATAGTGAACAAGAAAATCAGCGAAGTAAAGGTAGTATTCAGCGGAGCGGGTGCGGCAGGTATTGCATGTGCAAAATTGTATGAATCGCTTGGAGTGAAAAGAGAGAATATGTATCTGGTTGATACAAAGGGTGTGGTTTACAAAGGCAGAAAAGAAGGGATGAACAAATACAAAGAATACTTTGCACAGGACACGGACAAGCATACACTTGCAGAAATAATGAAAGGTGCAGACTGTTTTTGCGGAGTTTCGAAGAAAGGTGTTTTAACGAAAGAAATGGTGAAGAGTATGGCAGATTCGCCAATTGTGTTTGCGATGGCTAATCCCGACCCAGAGATAACTTATCCAGATGCAGTATCTGTACGTGACGATATAATCATGGCAACAGGAAGAAGCGACTATCCGAATCAGGTAAACAACGTACTTGGTTTCCCGTTTATATTCAGGGGAGCGCTTGATGTCCGCGCGTCTACGATTAATAATGAGATGAAGATTGCAGCAGCAATGGCACTAGCGAAACTTGCGAAAGAAGATATTCCAGATTCAGTTCTTCGTGCATACGGAGGGAAAAGAATAGAATTCGGAAAAGAATATATAATACCAAAACCATTTGACCCGCGAGTATTGCTATGGGAGGCTCCTGCGGTAGCAGAGGCTGCAATGTTTACGAATGTAGCAAAGAATCCTATACTGGATTTCGATGAGTACAAGGATAAACTTGAAGGAAGACTCGGTAAGTCACACGAAGTGATGAGGTTCTTTATTAACAAAGCCCAATACGTGAATAAGAAAATAGTATTCCCTGAAGGTGAGGAATCTAAGATACTCCGTGCAGCACAGATAATTATTGATGAAGGTATTGCAAAGCCTGTACTGATTGGCGACAAGGAAATGATTGTTCAGAATATTGTTGATTTAGGATTACACTTTGAAAGAGAAGACATTGAAATTATAGAGCCTGCACTATCTCCAAATTTAAACAAGTATGCCGAGGACTTCTTTGAACTAAGACAAAGAAAAGGCGTGACAAAACTTGATGCAAACAGACTGCTGAAGAACAATAACATATTCGGAATGATGATGGTAAGAAACGGAGATGCCGACGGACTTATTTCAGGACTTACGCAACATTATCCTGATACAGTGAAACCGGCACTTCAGATAATAGGCAAGGCTGACGGAACGAGCACTGTTGCGGGGATGTATATGATGATATTTAAGAATCAAAGAGTATTTATTGCAGATGCAACGATAAACATAAATCCAAATGCAGAGCAGCTTGCTGAGATTACACTTCTTGCAGCCGATAAGGTGAAGAAGCTCGGAGTTACACCAAGGATTGCGATGCTTTCATTCAGTAACTTCGGCAGTACAAAGCATCCTTATTCAGATAAAGTGAGAATTGCTACTGAAATCATAAAGAAACAAAGACCTGATTTATTAGTTGAAGGTGAGATGATGGCTGACACAGCTTTGAATCCTGAGATTATATCTGAATATTTTCCGTTCAGCAATTTAAAAGAAAAGGCAAATGTTCTTATATGTCCTGACCTTACTTCGGCTAACATTGCATATAAGCTGCTTGCCTGTCTTGGAAGCGCAGTAGCCATTGGACCAATATTACTTGGTATCAAAAAGCCAGTATATTTACTCGGACCCGGTAATTATGTGGATGATATAGTAAATATTACAGCAATGGCGGTATACGAGACGGAAAAATAGATAAAAGACTTCAATATGCCTTCCCAAGCAAGAGCTTGGGAAGGAGTTTTTGTGATTACAAATTTGATAGCAACATTAATACAATAAGTAGGGCTTTGTTTTTTCCTTAAAATAACGGACATCTTTATTTGCTTCGTCTATGATTTCATTTAAGGTTGAACCTTTATCAATCATGTTACGGAGTTTATTCGTACCGGCAAGCTTATCGATAAAGTTTTTATTCGACCAGGCAAACTTTGATGAAGTTTTTTTCAGAGCAAGCAGAACTGCAACAGATGTCTCAAATGGCTTAAACTTAAAGCAATCGGTAACGGTCATTTTCACACCATAACAAACAACACTAACAAATTTCATAGCAGTGTAAGAAGGCAGCAAAGACTGGTCGGGAACAAACTCAGTCTTTTCAAACGAAACTCCTTTTAAATCATAATCACTCAGCTCTTTTAAAAGAACATTACTGTTCACGAAGGGTGAACCAAATACCTGAAATGGAGTATATGTGCCGCGACCTTCTGAAATATCCGTACCTTCCAGGAAACAAAGAGCGGGATAGAGTCTTGCACTTTCCAGAGAAGTAATGCTCGGGG
>CAIUQV010000470.1 GCA_903901375.1 uncultured Ignavibacteriota bacterium | reverse complement strand
GATATCCATAAGGATCCGCCTGATCTATTAAACGTTCAACTGCAGTCATACAAAGATTTCTTACAGGAAGATGTTCCTATCAGTAAAAGAAAATCAATTGGATTGCAGAAGGTATTTGAGGATAATTTCCCAATAACAGATTCAAGAGAAACGGCTTTACTTGAATTCGTAGAATATTTTATCGAAAAACCACCTTACACTATAATAGAGTGTCAGGAACAGGGTCTTACTTATTCTGTTCCGGTAAAGGTGAAATTACGTTTGTCTACGAAGCCAAATTCTGCCGCTAAAGAATATAATTACGTTTTAGAACAGGATGTATATCTGGGTCAATTACCTTATATGACTCCGAGAGGAAGTTTCATAATTAATGGTTCTGAAAGAGTTATTGTCAGTCAGCTGCACAGGTCTCCGGGTGTTGTATTCAGTGAATCAACTCATGCAAACGGAACCGAACTTTTTTCAGCCAGGGTTATTCCTTATAAGGGATCATGGGTTGAATTTACTACTGATATTAATGATTTATTGTATGCTTATGTTGACAGAAAGAAGAAATTCTATTTTTCAACTTTATTAAGAGCTTTATCTATAAATGATAAACTCAAAATGATGGAGTTGTTTGAGCTCGTTGATCATGTACATATAACCAATAATACTTACCTTGATTTCGTCGGAAGGACTACTGTTGAAAATATTATTGATACAAATACCGGTGAAGAGCTCGGAATTGAATCCGATACAGTTTTAACCGAAGAACATTTATTATCCATTTTAAACGCAAAGATTCATTATATTAATTTACTCAAGCAGGATTGTACTGATGGTGAAAGAGTTATTTTTAATACGATAAATGAAGATGAGGAAGAAGAGATTGCAACAGCACCTACAGAACCTACAAATCCTAAGGATAAAAAAGCTGCTCAGCATTTAATGACTGATGCTGAAGGCGAAAGTGCCAAGAGTTACATTGAAAAACAGTTCTTTAATACAAAGAAGTATGACTTAGGCGAAGTTGGAAGATATAAAATAAACAGAAAACTTGATTTAAATATTGACTTAACTACAACTATTCTCACTCTCGAAGATATCAAGAAAATTATTGAATACATCAGGGATTTAGTTGACAGGAAAAAAGAAGTAGATGATATTGATCATTTAGGTAACAGAAGAGTAAGAACTGTTAATGAACAATTATCACAGCAGTTTGGTCTTGGTCTTTCAAGAATGATCAGAACCATCAGAGAAAAGATGAGTATTCATGATGAAGAAAATTTAACTCCATTAAGATTAGTAAGTTCAAGGCCAATTACCAGTGCTTTATCTTCATTCTTTGGAACGAGTCAGTTATCACAGTTTATGGATCAGACAAATCCGTTGTCAGAGATGACTCACAAAAGAAGAATTTCCGCATTAGGACCAGGTGGACTTTCCCGTGAAAGAGCCGGATTTGAAGTTCGTGACGTTCACTATACTCACTACGGAAGATTATGTCCGATTGAAACTCCTGAAGGTCCGAATATCGGTCTTATTTCTTCATTGTGTATTCATTCCAGAGTCAATGAATTAGGATTTATCGAAACTCCGTACAGGACTGTCGATAACGGTATAGTATCCGATAATATTGAATTCATATCTGCTGATAAAGAAGATGAATTCTATATAGCACAGGCAAACGAACCATTAGACCATAAAGGTGTTTTTGTAAATAAAAAGGTGAAGACAAGGTTTAAAGGTGACTTTCCTGTTGAGGAAGGAAAAAATGTTGATTATATGGATGTTGCTACAAATCAGATTGTCTCTGCAGCAGCTGCATTAATTCCTTTCCTTGAGCATGACGATGCTAACAGAGCACTGATGGGCAGTAATATGCAGCGTCAGGCAGTTCCTTTATTAAGACCTCAGTCACCAATTGTTGGTACCGGATTTGAAGAGATTGTCGCGAGAGATTCCCGTTCAATGATTGTTGCAGAAGCGGACGGTATTATTGAATATGTTTCATCTGATAAGATTATCGTAAAATATAACATTAGAGAAGATTCTGAAGAAAGTCTATTAAGCTTCGAAGATAAAAGAACTGTAGAATACAGATTAGTAAAATTCTTAAGAACTAATCAGGATACATCTATTAATCAAAGACCAATCGTAAGAGAAGGCCAAAAAGTTAAAAAGGGTGATATTCTTGCGGACGGTTCTTCAACTGAAAATGGAGAACTCGCACTTGGCAGAAATATTCTCGTTGCATTTATGCCGTGGAGAGGATATAACTTTGAAGATGCTATTGTTATCAGTGAAAAAGTTGTTTCAAAAGATATTTTTACATCTGTTCATATAGAAGAGTTCAGTCTAGAGGTAAGAGATACAAAAAGAGGTGAAGAAGAATTAACAAAAGAAATTCCGAATGTAAGTGAAGAAGCTACAAAAGACCTTGATGAAAATGGTATAGTAAGAATTGGTGCAGACGTTAAAGAAGGTGATATATTAATAGGAAAAGTTACACCGAAAGGTGAAACTGAACCAACACCTGAAGAAAAACTTCTCAGAGCAATCTTTGGAGATAAGGCAGGTGATGTTAAAGATGCTTCTCTGAAAGCAACACCTGGTTTAAAAGGTATTGTAATCAATAGAAAGTTATTCTCAAGAAAAACCAAAGACTCTGAAGGTAAACGTGAAGAGAAAAAGAGAATAGATAAATATGAAAGTGAAAGAAAGAAAGATATTAAAGAGCTTAACCTTAAATTAGCTGAAAAACTTGGAATATTGTTAGAAGGAAAAGATTCTGAGGGTATCAGGGACATAAAGGGTAATGTTGTTATAAAGAAGAATGTAACTTTTAAGAGAGAAACATTTATTAATCTGTTTAACAATAATAATATCGATTTCCGTGAGCTTGATGTTGATGTAGACTGGTCTAACAGTAAAAAAGCTAATTCTTTAATTATAGATATATTCAAGAATTATCAGTATAAAATTGTTGAAATTGAAGAAAAGTATAAAAGGCTCAAGGTAAAAGTCACTTTAGGTGATGAATTACCAAATGGAGTTGTCAAACTGGCTAAGGTATATGTCGCTAAAAAGAGAAAACTCTCCGTAGGTGATAAAATGGCAGGAAGACACGGAAATAAAGGTGTTGTTGCTAAAATTGTACCACCGGAAGACATGCCGTTCTTACCTGACGGCAGACCGGTTGACATTGTCCTGAATCCATTAGGTGTACCATCAAGAATGAACCTGGGTCAGTTATATGAAACTGCCCTCGGATGGGTTGGAAAGCAAAATGGAGTTAAGTTTGCTACTCCAATTTTTGACGGAGCAACTGTCGAAGAAATTATTACTTCGCTTGAACAGTCAGGATTACCTAATAACTCAAGGTCGGATTTATTTGACGGTATGACAGGAATTAAATTCGATCAGCAGGTTACGATTGGATATATTTATATGCTTAAACTTTCACACTTAGTTGATGACAAGATTCACGCTCGTTCAATAGGACCTTACTCATTAATAACACAGCAGCCGCTTGGTGGTAAAGCTCAATTTGGTGGTCAGAGGTTCGGAGAGATGGAGTGCTGGGCTTTACAAGGCTATGGCGCATCACATATATTAAGAGAAATGCTTACAGTTAAGAGTGATGATGTTGTTGGAAGAAGTAAAGTGTATGAGTCAATCATAAAAGGTGAAAACTTACCTGAACCGAATATTCCTGAAGCTTTCAATGTTATTATGAAAGAGTTACAGGGATTAGGTTTAGATATAAATATTGATTAAAACAAAACAAAGAAATTAATTTTATTTAAAATATGCCAATAAAACCCGAACAAAAGAAAAAGCGTTTTTCGAAGATAACAATTAATATTGCTTCGACAGACACAATAATAACAAATTCTTATGGCGAGGTTACAAAACCCGAAACGATTAACTACAGAACTTTTAAGCCGGATAAAGATGGTTTGTTCTGTGAGAAAATATTCGGTCCCGTAAAAGACTGGGAATGTCATTGCGGTAAATACAGAGGTATAAGGTATAAAGGAATAGTTTGCGACAGATGCGGTGTTGAAATTAATATGAAAAGTGTCAGACGTGAAAGAATGGGTCATATTTCTTTATGCGTTCCTGTAGTTCATATATGGTATTTCAGGTCATTACCTTCAAAAATTGGTTATGTACTTGGAATCACATCCAAAGAACTTGAAAAGATTATATACTATGAATCATACGTTGTTATAAATCCCGGTAAATCCAGATTTAAGAAGCATGAATTGATATCTGAAGAGGACTATCTTGAGGAATTAGCCAAGATGCCTGAAGATCATCAGTTTATGGATGATGATAATAAAGATAAGTTTATTGTTGATCAGGGTGGCAGGGCAATAAAGGAAATGTTAAGACGTGTTGTAATTAATGAAGAGATAGCACGTTTAAGAGCAGAATTATTGGATGAACCATCTGCTATTAAAAAAGCTGAGAATATTAAAAGGTTAAGAGTACTTGAGTCCTTTAAGTTAAAGCCGGACGGAAAACCAAATAAACCTGAATGGATGGTATTTGATGTTATTCCGGTTATACCACCTGAATTACGTCCATTAGTTCCTTTGGAAGGCGGAAGGTTTGCAACGAGCGATTTAAATGACTTATACAGAAGAGTTATTATCAGAAATAACAGATTAAAAAGATTAATAGATATTAAGGCACCCGAAGTAATTTTAAGAAATGAAAAGAGAATGCTTCAGGAAGCTGTTGACGCATTACTTGATAATTCGAGAAGAGTTACAGCAGTAAGGTCTGAAAACAGAGCTTTAAAATCTTTATCCGATATATTGAAAGGCAAGCAGGGAAGGTTCCGTCAGAATTTACTCGGAAAAAGAGTTGACTATTCGGGAAGATCAGTTATAGTTGTTGGTCCGGAACTTAAACTTCATGAATGCGGTATTCCAAAAGATATGGCACTTGAGTTATTTAAACCATTTGTCATCAGAAGACTTATAGACAGAGATTATGTCAAGACAGTAAAAAGCGCAAAGAAGTTAATAGACAGAAGAACACCCGATGTATGGGATATACTTGAAAACGTAATTGATGGACATCCGGTATTATTAAATCGTGCTCCTACGCTTCACAGATTAAGTATTCAGGCATTTCAGCCTGTACTGATTGAAGGTAAGGCAATAACATTGCATCCGTTTGTATGTACAGCTTTCAATGCTGACTTTGACGGTGACCAGATGGCAGTGCACGTTCCGTTGTCTTATGATGCTCAGCTTGAAGCAACTATTCTGATGTTATCATCTCATAATATTCTTTCGCCACAGAATGGTAATCCGATTATTGTTCCCAACCAGGAACTTGTACTCGGTTGTTACTATTTAACTAAAGATTTAAAAGGTGATAAAGGTGAAGGAAAGATGTTTGCATCTGCAGACGAATTAATTGTTGCAGTCAACAATAGAGTTGTAAGTTTGCACGCAAGAATAAAGATCAGAATTAATGGTGAAATAATTGAGACAACTGCAGGAAGAGTTATTTTTAATCAAATAGTTCCTGAAGGTATTCCGTTTATTAATGAACTTCTGAGAAAGAAGAAAATTAATTCTATAATCGGAATGATTTACAGGAAAGTCGGTAATCAGAAGACGGCTTTATTCCTTGATAAATTAAAGGAACTTGGATTTAAGTATGCTACTTTAGGCGGATTATCGGTTAATATTGATGATATTGAAGTACCAAGTACAAAGAAGAAGATTATCGAAGAAGCTTTAGCAAAAGTTGAATCTATCGAAAGACAAAAGTCCAAAGGTATTATTTCTGAAAACGAAAGATACAATAAGGTTATCGATAACTGGACACATGTACGCGATCATGTAAAGAATGATTTGATGGATAATCTTCGTAAATCAAAGAATGGATTTAATTCATTGCATATGATGATCGATTCTGGTGCAAGAGGTTCTGCCGAACAGGTTAGTCAGCTTGCAGGTATGAGAGGTCTTATGCAGAAACCTCAAAAATCACTCACAGGTCAGGCCGGAGAAATTATTGAAAACCCGATTATTGCAAACTTTAAAGAAGGTCTTTCAATCCTTGAGTACTTTATTTCAACTCACGGTGCCAGAAAAGGTTTGGCTGATACTGCGTTGAAGACGGCTGATGCGGGTTATTTAACTCGCAGACTCGTAGACGTTGCACAGGATGTAATTATAAATGAAAAAGACTGCGGTACAATCCGTGGAGTATATACAGAAGCTCTTAAAGAAGGTGAAGATGTAAAAGAACCATTATCAGAAAGAATTCTTGGCAGAGTATCAACGCATGACGTTATTAATCCTTTAACTAAAAAAGTTATTGTCAAAGCAGGCGAAGAGATTGATGAAGATAAAGTATTACTGATATCCGAAACTCCTATTACAGGTGTTGAAATTCGTTCGGTATTAACTTGCGAATCAAAGCGTGGTGTCTGTACAAAATGTTATGGAAGAGATTTGTCAACCGGTAAAATGGTTAATGTTGGAGAGGCCGTTGGTATCATAGCTGCACAGTCAATCGGTGAGCCAGGAACTCAGTTAACTCTAAGAACATTCCACATTGGTGGTACTGCAAGTAAAATTGTTACTCAGTCTGAGATAATAACTAAATTTGATGGAAAAGTTATCTTTGAAAACTTTAAAATCGTTGAGTACGAAACAACAACAGATATGCAACATATTTCTTTAAGTAGAAATGGTGTTATTAATATTGTTGACGATAAAAAGAATGTACTTGCCAAATACTTTGTTCCTTATGGTTCTAAACTGAAAGTTAAGAATAATGAAAAAGTTGTTAAAAACCAGAAGCTCTATGAATGGGATCCATACAACTCAGTAATAGTAGCTGAACATAATGGTATATTACAGTATCAGGACTTACAGGAAGGCAAGCAGTATGAATTGGTAATCGATGAACAGACCGGTAACTTACAAAAAACAGTTATCGAAAGTAAAGACAAAACAAAGAGTCCTACTTTGCAAATAGTTTCACAGCGTGGAAATAAAGTATTAAGTTCTTACTTAATTCCTGCAAAAGCAAACTTACTTTTTGCAGATGGTGTTGAAGTAAAAGCCGGTGCAACTATAGTAAAAATTCCAAGAGAATCAGGTAAAACCCGTGATATTACAGGAGGTTTACCAAGAGTTACAGAATTGTTCGAAGCAAGAAGTCCATCGGATCCGGCTAAAATTGCAGAAATAGACGGTAAAGTTGAAATTGGTAAAATCTCAAGAGGTAGCCGTGAAGTTACACTTAAGAGTGTTGACGGATCTAAATCTATTGATTACAGAATTCCTATTTCAAAACATATTTTAGTACGCAGCGGTGATTCAGTATTTGCAGGTGAACCTTTAACTGGAGGAGCTTTCGATCCGGTTGATATTCTGAAAATCAAAGGTGTATCTGAAGTACAGGAATACCTTGTAAACGAAATTCAGGAAGTTTACAGAATTCAGGGTGTAAAGATTAACGATAAACATATTGAAGTTATAGTACGCCAGATGCTGCAAAAAGTGAAAGTGACAAGTTCAGGTGATACGACATTTCTTGAAGGTGATGTAATTCACAAAAATAGTTTTGCAGAAGGCAATGAAAGAATGAGGGGTATGGTAGTTGTAATCGACAAGGGTGATAGTGATGCAGTATCTGTTGGTGAAATATTGCCAAAGAAAGCAGTTAAAGAATTAAATTTACTGCTTAAGAAAAAGAATAAGACAGGTATTAAAACAAGAGATGCGGTACCAGCTACAGCTGATGCAGTATTACTTGGTATTACTCAGACTTCTCTATCGACGGACAGCTTTATTTCTGCAGCATCGTTCCAGGAAACGACGAGGGTTCTCACTGATGCAGCTATCAAAGGTAAAGTTGATTACCTCCTGGGATTAAAAGAAAACGTTATAATAGGACAAATTATACCAGCAGGCACAGGATTAAGAAAATACAGAGAGTTACTTGTTTCACATGTTGACAAACATACAATGGGTGAATTTGAAGATGACTCCGATGAAAAAGAAAAGGTAAGCAAAGAATACGAATTGTCATAAAAGAAA
Organism: uncultured Ignavibacteriota bacterium; assembly: GCA_903901375.1. Classification (GTDB taxonomy): domain Bacteria; phylum Bacteroidota; class Ignavibacteria; order Tepidaquicellales; family Tepidaquicellaceae; genus CAIKZJ01. The sequence continues at coordinate 35,186 of CAIUQV010000470.1, read as the reverse complement.
AGTGAAATCATAAATACAATGGGGTTACTATTTAGTAACCCCATTTTTTATTCCCCAAATTCCTTTCAAAACTCCAAAGTTCTAACCAGTAAATAATTTGCAAATTCTTAAAAAATAAGTTTGACTTTAACATTAAATTATGTATTTTTGTAGTGGGATGAAGTGGGATAAAGTGGCTTCAAATCCCAAAAATACTTAATTAAATTTAGTAAATATTGTTTCAAGGACATTCAATTGCGGTTTTAGATGCAAAATCGAGGATTGTACTTCCCGGAAAATTCAGGTCAAAGATGACTCCGGAGGCTGACAATAAAATCGTTTTAACCCGTGGTTTAAACGGATGTCTAATGTTATACCCACTTGACGAATGGGAAAGGGTAAAAAAAGGTCTTATGAATTTCAATGTGTTTAATGACAAAGAAAGATATTTCATGAGACAATTCTTAATGTACGTCCATGAATGTGAACTAGATTCTCACAACAGATTCTTACTCCCTTCCCAATTGATTGATTTTGCACAAATCAAGAAAGAAGTTTTGCTTCTCGGAATGCTTCAGAACATTGAAATCTGGAATCCTGAAAGCAAGGCTGAATACGATAAGCAAAATCCTGAACCATTTGAAAGCGTTGCGCAGGCGGTAACGGAAAAGATTTTAAATAAGAATATTTTATAAATATTAACAAGGGTAAATGCTTTGAAGACCGAATACCATATTCCGGTATTACTGGAGACTATGAATATGTATTTGATTAATCCAAAGATTGACAAGCATATTATAGTAGACTGTACCTTAGGCGGAGGCGGTTATTCAGAGTTAATTTCTGATAATATTAAAGAAGATTCAAAATTAATTTGTGTTGATAAGGATATTAACGCAATAAATCATTCATCTAAAAGATTGGAAAGTAGAAAGGCTAACATATTTTTTAAGCAGGGTAATTTTGCTGAAATCAAAAACATTGTAAATGATCTTGGTTTTAACAGCATAACGGGAATTGTTGCGGATTTAGGTTTATCTTCTTACCAGCTTACTCACGAAGAGGGTTTTAGTTTTATGAACGATACTGCAATCGATATGCGTGCAGATAAAAACTCATCAATAGATGCCAGTCAGATTCTTAATGAATACAAGGAATCCCAGCTTACTTATATTTTTGAGACCTTTGGCGAAATCAAGAAAGCTTCAAGACTATCGAGAGCAATAATAAATTTCCGTAAAACTAAAAAACTCGAAACCACAGGCGAATTAGTTAATATAATTCAAAAGGAATACGACCTTAAAAAAAGTGTACCTGTTAAATTCCTTTCAAAAGCATTTCAGGCATTGAGAATAGCAGTTAACGATGAACTTAATGATTTAGAAAAATTACTTGCAAGTAGCCTCGAAATATTATCGGATGGCGGGAGAATCGTTGTAGTTTCATACCATTCGCTGGAGGACCGAATTGTAAAAAACTTTTTTAAGAATAACGAAATAAAGAATGATATGGCAAAAGGGTTTAAGATTCTAACTAAGAAAGTTATTATGCCGAGTTATGAAGAAGTAAAGAGAAATTCAAAAGCAAGAAGTGCAAAACTTAGAGCTGCAGAGGTGGTTTTAGCATGAAGACTCAAAGAAGAAAAATATCAATCTTCTGGTCTATCGCATTTTTTCTTCTTCTATCATCGTCTTCTGTTTTTCTAATCAACAACATAATCGCAGTTAATAAACTTATTAAGGAAGTTAATATCATTAAAGATGATATTTCAAAAGCAAATCAGACGAACAATTCACTTAAAATGGAAATTGAAAAACTTGCATCGTATGACAGAATTAAAAAACTTGCAGAAGATAGACTTAAGCTTAAAGTAGATGAAATGAATATCAGACAAAACAGGAAAATATTAATTAAAAGAACTGAAATGGAATGACTTTTTACGATTTTAAAAATAATGAAAAGTCTTTCTTATCCGTAACAAGGAGAATTAATTATTTTATGATTATTCTTCTTGTTTTTCTTGGGGTTATTATTATTAAACTTACATCCATACAGATTTTAGATTCGGAAAAATATAAAATTATTGCCAAAAAGCAATCACAAACCAGAGAGATTATTGTTCCTGTAAGAGGCGGTATCTTTGACAGAAATATGAATTCGTTTGTAACGAATGTATTCCGGGTTTCGGTTATTGCAGATCCATACAAAATTAAAAATGCCGATTCTGTATCAACTTTTCTAGCGGCTGTATTCGGAAAGAGTAAATTTGAATATTTAGACAGACTCGAAAGTAAAAACACCTCAGCTTTTTATCTGGAAAGAAAAGCAGAGATTTCTGATTTGAAGGGTCTGGATACACTTAAGATAGAAGGTCTTGATGTGTTCAAAGAATCATCAAGATATTACAATTACGGTTCAACAGGATCACAGATAATTGGTTATAACGATCTCGATAATAAAGGCGTATGCGGTATTGAACTTGCGATGAACAAGGACCTAACTGGTAAAGAAGGATATATGATTTCAAGAAAAGACGGCAGGGGATTCAAAAGACCTGATTTAAATTTTATACAGAAAGAACCTGAAAGCGGTGCTAACGTTATTCTAACTATTGATAAAAGGGTCCAGCAGATTGCAGAAGAAGAATTAGCTGCAGGTGTTAAGTCTTTTAATGCTACCAGGGGAAAAGCATTAGTTGTGTCTGTAAAGACAGGTGAAATTCTTGGAATGTGTAATTATCCATCGTACGATCCGAATAACATAAAACGTGAGGATACATCCGGGATGAAGAATGCAGTGATTTCTGATATTTATGAACCCGGCTCCACTTTTAAATTAATAACAGCTTCCGCTATTCTTGAGGAAAAACTTAATAATCCTCAGGATGTAGTTAATACAGAAAACGGTTCTTATAAAGTATTTGGTATGGATATTATCGATTCATATCCTGCATCTTCGCTAACGTTTCAACAGATAATAGAGAGATCAAGCAACATTGGGGTTGCAAAACTTTCACAGAAATTAGGTGCAGAAAGATTCTTTAAATATGCACGTGATTATGGGTTTGGTATTTATACCGGAATAGAGTTGAACGGTGAGAATAAAGGTTACTTAAAAAGACCTCTGGATTTTACAAACGGATCACTTGAATTTATGTCAATTGGGTATCAGGTTGCAGTAAATGCACTTCAGTTAACAATGGCATATGCGGCAATTGCAAACAACGGACTTCTAATGAAACCATATATTGTTAAAAAAGAAGTAAGTCCGGACGGAAGTGTTATTCTTGAAAATTATCCATCACCTGTAAGACAGGTTATTTCAACTGAAACATCAAAGAAACTTAATGAGATGTTTTTAGGAGTAGTTGAAAGAGGAACCGGAACAGATGCAAAAATTGAAGGATTGAAAGTAGCGGGCAAAACAGGAACCACGCAAAGATTAATCGAAGGTGAATATTCAAGTAATTCACATATATCTTCTTTCGTTGGATATTTTCCCGCCGATAATCCTGAAATAATAATAACAATAATTTTAGACGACCCTAAAAACGGATATTACGGCGGTAAAGTTGCTGCTCCTGTATTCCAAAAGATTGCATCCCGAATAATGGGGTTCAACGATATTATTAATATTTACAGAGATGAATCAATAATTGAGAACAGTGATAAAAAAGAGACTGATAAATCAAATACAGAAAAAGAAAGAGTTTTGCCGAATTTAGTAAATCTAAAAGTTAAAGATGCGATTGATATCCTGAACGAAAGAAATATAAAATATGAATTAGATAAAGAACTAAATTCGAAAGAATTACAGGGAAAGATAGTGTCTGTAGATTCTCAGGATCCACCTCCTGGCAGTAAACTTGAAGAAGGCAAAAAACTTAAATTGTTTATTAAAAATTCCAGCACAGAAACTGCTGGTACGGTTATTGTCCCTGACGTCAGAAAATTTAGTTTAAGGAGGTCAATTAATAAGCTTGTTTCAGAGGGATTTATTGTTGATGTAAACGGAAGTGGTGAAGTTGTAGATATGTTTCCGAAACCCGGAAACAAAGTAAACACAAAGAGTAAAATAATTCTATTTTGTAAAGAAGAAAACTAGTGAGATTATCTGAACTGTTAAATATTGCTGAAATCAACTTTCAAAAATCATTAGCAGATTTTGAGGTAAAAGGTCTTAGTCTGAATTCTAAAGAAGTCAAACCCGGTTTTATTTTCTTCTCAATAAGAGGAATGAAAACAGACGGGATAAAATTTGTGAATGAAGCAATAAAAAGCGGTGCAGAATTAATAATTGCCGATTTAAGATTTAAGACTGAATATCTACAGTTTGATAATGTACTATTTGTTGATAATGTTAGAAAGGTGATGGCAGAAATAAGCTGTGCATTTTATGCTAAACCAACTGATAAGCTGAAAGTAATTGGAATAACAGGTACTAATGGCAAGACAACTATTTCTTATATTGTTAAAAGTATTTTAGATTCAAATGGATATAAATGCGGATTAATCGGGACTATAGATTATTTTACGGGTTCCCAGAAGACGGAAGCAAGATTAACAACGCCGGATTCAATTGATATGAACAGGATGCTGAGTGAGATGGTATTAAATGGTATGGATTTTTGTGTTATGGAAGTATCTTCAATAGCACTTGTTAACAGCAGGGTACATACAATAAAATACGATACTGCAATATTTACAAATCTCACAAGCGAGCATATGGATTTGCATTTAAATATGGAAGATTATCTGAGTGCTAAAAAAATACTGTTTGATACACTACCTGAAACTTCTCTTGCGATATCTAACAGTGATGATGAATACGGAATCAGAATACTTGATTCTTTTAAAGGCGAGAAAAAGTTTTACTCAATTAACAATAACTCAGATTTAAAGGCATACGATATTAAAATTGGTCTTAATGGTTTAAGTTTTAAAATTGAGGTTAAAGGGGTTGTTCACACAGTTAATTCTTCATTAACGGGCAGATTCAATGTATACAACATTTTAGCCGCAATCGAATGCGGATTAAGATTTGGAATTGAAATTGAATCAATATTATCAGCAATCAATAAATTTGAAGCAGCAAAAGGCAGATTTAACAGAACGATGTTACCTAATGGTGCGTGTGCAATCGTTGATTATTCGCATACTTCAGATTCTCTAAAGAACGCTATCGAAGCAGCAATAGACGTTAGAAATTCAGAAGGGAAAAACGGTAGGGTAATTACGCTTTTTGGATGCGGAGGTGATAAGGATAGAACGAAGAGACCTGTTATGGGGAAGATTGCGACGGAATTGTCAGATTATGTAATAATCTCTTCTGATAATCCAAGAACTGAAGATCCGATGAAAATTATTAACGATATCGAAAAAGGTGTTGATGTAACAGAGAATTACGAAATAGAAGTTGACAGAGAAAAAGCAATTAAAAGAAGTATTGAATTATCAAAAAAAGGAGATATAATCCTGATTTGCGGAAAAGGTCACGAAACTTACCAGGAGGTAAACGGAGTGAAGACTCATTTTGATGATCATGAATTTATACAAAAATACTCTGAATTAGCAAAATAGTGATTACTAAACAGGAAATATTGAAACTTAAATGTGAACTGATACAGAAAAGCAGTTTACCGGAATCATTTGCATCTGTTTCGATTGATTCCAGAATTGTAAGCCGCGATTCGATATTTTTTGCGATTAAGGGAGAGACAACAGACGGACATAATTACATAGATAAAGTAATCAAAGCAAAAGTCAGACTTGTATTTGTAAATAAAAAGTGGTTTGATAAAAATAAGAATAAATATCCAAAGCAGAACTTTGTTGTCGTTGACGATACAATTAAATCACTTGGTCATCTTGCTCAAATTCACAGGGATAAGATGAATATACCGGTTTTTGCAGTTGCCGGAAGTAACGGCAAGACATCTACAAAAGATATTATTGCTGAAGTATTGTCAAGAAAATTTAATCTGATTAAAACCGAGGGTAACTTTAACAATCATATCGGGCTGCCATTAACATTATTAAGGATTGAAGATAATCATAATTTCTGTGTTGCAGAACTTGGCAGTAATCACTTCAATGAACTTGAATATCTATGCAAAATTGCAAAACCCGATTTTGCATTGGTAACTAATATTGGTAAAGAGCACCTTGAGTTTTTTAAAAACTTGAGCGGAGTAGCAAAAGAGGAATTTCAATTATATGATTATGTAAGTAATCACGGTTCCTGTTGTTTTTACAATCTTGACGATAAATTTGTGAACTCTTATTACAAAAAGCATAAAAATTATTCATTCACTTATTCGTACACTTATAATGCAGATGTAAAGGGGAAGATGGAGGGTTTCGATAATGAATTCAGACCAAAATTGACTTATAAATATAATAATAGAAAATATAAGACATATATAAATACTTTTGGTAAACACTCGTTCTATAACGGTCTATCGGCTATTGCAACCGGAATATTCTTTGGCATTCAGCCTGCCATAATTTCTGAAGCTTTGAAAAATATATCTAAGATTAGCGGCAAGAGAATGGAAACAAAAGAATACAATGGAATTAAAGTTATAAATGATGCTTACAACAGTAATCCTGATTCTGTGAAATTGGGTCTTGAGACAATGAAAGATTTCAAATCAAAAGGAAGAAAGCACATAATACTTTCTGATATGCTTGAAATGGGTAAAACATCAAAGAAGGAACACACCGATATCGGCAAACTTATGAAGAAGATGAATTTTGATTTCAGCTATTTCTATGGGGATATGTCGTATCAAACATTCAAAGGTGCAAAGGGCCTGAAGAACAGTTTTTACTTTGAAGATAAAACTGATTTATCATTGTTTCTGAAAGTAAATATAAAAACCGGAGATGTAGTATATGTTAAAGGTTCGAGGGGCATGAAAATGGAAGAAGTAATTCAAAATGTTTTTACAAACAAACTAAATTAACTGCAAATGCTTTATTTTTTAGCTGAATACATACAGGCAAAGTTTAATCCTCCGGGATTTAATATTTTTAAATATTTAACATTCCGTTCGGCACTTGCAGCTATTACTGCATTGCTGCTTACATTCTATGTTGGTCCAAAAGTATTAAGTTATTTAAAAAAGAAACAAATAGGCGAAGCAAAGAAAGAAGATGGTCCGAAATTCCACTGGTCAAAAGCAGGGACTCCAACTATGGGCGGATTAATAATACTTATGTCGGGGTTAATTCCTGTATTCCTATGGGCAAACTTAAGAAACATATATGTTCAGTTAGTTTTATTTTCAACTATATCATTAGGTCTTGTTGGTTTGCTTGATGATTATTTAAAAGTAGTAAAGAAATATAAAAAAGGATTACTTGCAAAGTATAAATTGATTGGACAGGTTACAGTCGGAATTATTGTAGGATTAGTAATATATCTAGCTCCTGAATTTCACGGTATCAATACAATTACAACAATTCCGTTCCTTAAAAATTATCAGTTTGATTTTTCGATTTTCTATATTCCAATTATAATCTTTATCATTACAGCAACATCAAATGCTGTGAATCTGACAGACGGTCTTGACGGACTTGCAACCGGAACTGTCGGCATAGTAATTATTACATTAGGTGTAATCGCATATATATCGGGTAACATTACACTTTCGAAATATCTAAATATTATATATTTAAAAGGAAATGGTGAGCTGGTAATATATTGTACAGCAGTGGCAGGAGCTGCCTTAGGATTCTTGTGGTACAATTCCTACCCAGCGCAGGTATTTATGGGTGATACAGGTTCGCTTGCATTAGGAGGGGCAGTCGGAACACTTTGTATACTTGTAAAGAAGGAGTTCTTACTACCCTTACTTGGAGGAATATTTTTTGCTGAAGCAGTTTCTGTTTTGATTCAAAGATATTATTTCAAATATACCAAGAAAAAATACGGCGAGGGTAAGCGTATATTCCTAATGGCGCCTTTTCATCATCATTTTGAAATGAAAGGTATACCCGAGCCTAAAATTGTCTTAAGGTTTTATATTATTGCAGTATTACTTGCAATTATGACATTAGCAACGTTTAAAATCAGATAATGATGAAAGCTGACAATATTAAAAATATTAAGTTTAGTGTATTAGGTGCCGGCAGGAGCGGAATAGGTATATCAAAATTGCTTAAGATGTCGGGTGCATCAGTTTTCCTAAGTGATTCTTCTAAAAAAGAAGAATTATTGTATCTTAATGAACAAGTTTTAAAAGATTATAAAATAGAATATGAACTGGGTACGAATTCAGACAAAATATTTGATGCGGAATATATAATAACCAGTCCAGGTATTGCTCCCGGTTCTGATGTTCTTGTAAAAGCAAAAGAAAAAGGGATTAAAATAGTAAGTGAAGTTGAAGCAGCTTCATGGTTTTGTAAAGTACCTATTATCGCTATTACCGGTACAAACGGTAAAACAACAACTACGGAACTTACAGGTGCAATGTTACGAGATGCAGGAATTGATGTTCATGTGTGTGGAAACGTTGGATTAGCTTTTTCGGAAATTATTCCCGATTTAAAGAGTGATTCTATTGTTGTACTTGAAGTTAGCAGTTTCCAATTAGAATATACAGAAACATTCAAGCCAACAGTATCTGCAATACTTAATATTACATCAGATCATATAGACTGGCATGGTTCATTTGATCTTTATGCCGAAGCAAAGTATAAAGTAAACAGAAACCAGAAAGACGAGGATTTAATAATTATTAACTATGATGATGCAACCTTAAGAAACAGAGCAGATAAGTTTAATGCAACCGTTGGAACTTTCAGTTTAAATCGTCCTATTTCAAAGTTCAGTTATGAAGCATACACTGATAATGATAATATTTGTTACCGACATAATATTGAAGAGGTAATTTCGAATAAAGATAAAATATTCTTAAGAGGTACACACAATATAATGAATTCAATGGCTGCAATTATGGCGGTAAAGAAGTTTGGTGTGACAAATGAATCGATTAAAAGGACTTTAAAGAACTTCAAAGGTGTTGAACACAGAATTGAGACTGTTAGAGAACTTAATGGAGTGATATACTACAATGATTCAAAGGCAACAAATTACGATTCATTATACGTTGCACTCGAAAGTTTTAAAAGTAACATAATCCTTATAATGGGCGGTAAAAAAGGAGTTAATAACTTTGATATTATTGACCCATTAGTAAAAGAGAGAGTAAAATATATTTGTGCGATTGGACAAAGCAGGGAAGTAATAAACGATCATTATAAGAATCTGATAACAGTAAAGATGTTTGATGAATTTTCTGATGCGGTTAAACATGCAAAAACAATAGCTAATCCCGGTGATTTCGTACTGTTTTCACCTGGTTATAAAAGTTTTGATATGTTCCAGAACTTTGAACACAGAGGAGAAGTTTTTAAACAAATAGTAAATGAGCTTTAATGAAACAAGGAACTCATAAAATAGACATATTTATACTAATTCCGGTATTATTGCTGATATTCTTCAGCATTGCAGTCGTCTATAGTGCGAGTTCGGATTATTCATTAAGCAGATGGAATGATGCAAGTTATTTGCTGAAGTCGCATATATTCAAAGTCATTTTATCGTTAGTAGTATTATTTATATTTATAAAGATTGATTACAGATATGTCGAAAAGTTTAGCAAGTTCGTTATATTCGGAACGATTGCACTTTTATTTATAGTACTTTTTACTTCATCAGCTGTAAAGAATGTTAACAGGTGGATAATGTTTGGTCCGCTTAGTTTTCAACCATCGGATCTTGCAAAGTACGCATTAATAATTTACGTGTCAGCATTATTAGTAAGAAAAGAAGGATATGTTGATAATCTTTACAAAGGATATCTTCCTATTTTGCTGTATATATTAGCTGTATGCGGATTAGTAGCTTTACAGCCTAATTTTTCAACAGCAACAATTATATTTTGTACTTCAATATTATTACTCCTTACATCCAAAGTTAAGATAAAGCACATAATAGTTACAATTCTTTCATTAGCTCCTGTAGCAGTGCTGTTTATATTGTCAAAGTCATATATAAGAGCCAGACTTGAAAACTTTGCAGAGTACAGTTCAACCGGAACAGCACAGCATCAGTTAACTCAGGCAATTATAGGATTGGGTAACGGTGGAATTTTTGGAGTTGGAAGTGGTAATTCAGTACAGAAAGAATTTTTCCTTCCCGAGTCGTACGGAGATTTCATTTTTTCTATTCTTGGGGAAGAATACGGGTTTATAGGGACAGCGTTTGTTGTAGCAATGTTTGCACTGATACTCGTTAGAGGTTACAAGGTTGTAAAGACAGTTGATGATCCTTTCGGGAAATATCTAGCGTTTGGAATAACAACGATCATTGTTTCATATGCGATTGTTAATATGTCAGTTGCGAGCGGAATTTTTCCTACTACCGGAGTACCAATTCCTTTTGTAAGTTTTGGCGGAACAGCAATGCTTTTTAATTCAGCAGCTGCGGGAATACTGATAAATATATCATCGAATAGAATAAATACTGACTCGAATCAATCTGTTATTATGGGGGTAAATGTATGAGAGTGATAATGACAGGCGGAGGAACAGGCGGACACATATTTCCTGCAATTGCAATTGCTGACGAAATTATGAAAAGAGAAAGTACGAGTGATATACTTTTCGTTGGTGCAAAAGGAAGAATGGAAGAGAAGGTTGTACCTGAGAATAATTATGAAATTAAACTTATTGAAGTATCCGGATTTAACAGAAAGAATATTTTTAAAAACATTACTTTTGTTAAAAACTATCTGACATCACTGAGAAAGTGCAAGAAAATAATAAATGAGTTTAAACCAGATGTAGTAGTTGGAACCGGCGGTTACGTGTCGGGTCCTGTGGTGTCATCTGCGGTAAAAAAGGGTATTCCGACACTTATACAGGAAGGAAATTCTTTCCCTGGTAAGGTTACGAAGTATTTATCCGGTAAAGTCAGCAGGGTGGTAGTGAATTTCAGGGAAACGGAGAAGTTTCTGAAACGAAAAGATAATGTTGTTGAAATTTCTTATCCTGTAAGGAACAAGTTAAAAGCATACAGTAAAGAAGAGGCTTGCAGGTTCTTCGGGCTAGACCATAATTTAAAAACATTATTTGTTTTCGGCGGAAGTCAGGGAGCAAAGGCGATAAATGAATGCCTGAAAGAATCAATAAATCAATTAGCGAATAACAACATAAACATTATCTGGCAAACAGGCAAATCAGGATACAACGAATATTCTGATATGTTTAGCGGATTACATAAGAATATAAAGATTCTGGAATTCATAAAGGAAATGGACTATGCATATTCGGCTTCGGATTTAGTTGTATGCCGTGCAGGAATCAGCAGTATAATGGAATTGAGTATGTTCAGTAAGCCTGTAATTCTTGTACCACTACCAACGGCTGCAGAGAATCATCAGGAGAAAAATGCAATATCACTTCTCAAAAGAGATGCTGCAAGAATTATAAATCAAGACAACTTAACAAATAGTTTTATAAATAATGTGAATGAAACAATACAATCAGATTCCATATTAAATAAGCTAAGTGAGAATATTTCAAAGATATACGACAAAGATGCTCCTTTGAAAATTTATAATGAAATTAAAAATATTATTAACTAATGGAGCAGAACAGAATATACAAAGCGCGGCTTGATTTCTATTATAAACTAATAGTAATCTATTTTGTGTTTTTTGCCCTTTATGTAATAATGAGGGGAACATTCGGCAGGAACGAGTTTACAATCGTTTTTCATGATCCGATAATATACATAACAGGTTTATTCATATTGTACACATTGTTAGTTTTAATTGTTAACGCAATCAGAGGAAAAGAAATAGAATTTCATACAGACAGATTTATTATAAAAAACAGATTTGGTAAAAGAGAAATTACTTTTAATGAAATAATAAGTATCAGGTATTCAAAAGAAAGAAAAAGACGCACCGAAGTGAAAAGCAGTGTGAGGAGGGTAGCGATAAAGCTTAAAGACAGAAAGAAGGTTTTAAGAATAAGGCTTAGTGAGTTTTACGATGAAAGAAAATTATTAGCTGAATTTCAAAAGATATCCAAGCAATGACCAAGAATAAAGAAATATTGTATCTGAATAAGAAAGTCAAAAGTATACATTTTATAGGTATAGGCGGGATAGGTATGTGCGGACTTGCAGAGTATCTATTGATAAAAGGATACAGAGTTTCAGGGAGTGATACAACAAGGACATTTATAACTGAACGTCTGGAGAAGAAAGGCGCTGTAATTAAATACGGTCATTCAGCGAGCCATGTAAATAAAGGTGTTAATCTAGTTGTCTATACATCGGCAGTGAAAAAGGATAATCCTGAATACAAGAAAGCACATTCACTGAAAATTAATACGATAAAAAGAGCAGTATTGCTTGGTGAATTAGTGAATGGTCTTAAATTGATAGCCGTTTCAGGTACACACGGTAAAACGAGCACTACTTCTATGATTGCAAGTATTTTAATAAAAAGCGGAATCGATCCGACAGTTTTTGTCGGTGGTAATCTTGATATACTAGGGGGTGCATCTTACAGAATTGGTAAAGGTAAATGGGCAGTAGTTGAAGCTGATGAATATGACAGAAGTTTTCTTACTCTAAGACCTGATATTATAGTAGTAAACAACATTGAACTTGACCATATAGATATATATAAGAGTGAGAAATCTTTGAAAGGTGCGTTCAGAGCTTTTCTGAACAATCTTAAAGATGAAGGTACTGTAGTTGCAAACTATGATGACAAGAACGTAAAAGAACTTGTTGACCCGATTGATGAAGTAGTAATAGATTTTGGTATTAAAGGAACGAATAGAATTTCTAAGGTGAAAATGTCAGCTACAAAGATTGTATTCAAACTTAATGAATTCAAAGTTGAACTAAGCATTCCGGGATATCACAATGTTTACAATGCTTCAGCGGCAATTTGTGCTACAATATTTTCTGCCAAGTCAGAAAGTATATTAAAAAGCTTAAAAGCATTTAAGGGAGTAAAGAGACGTCTTGAACTTAAATATGATACAGTAAAACTGAAAGTTTATGACGATTACGGACATCATCCATCAGAAGTTCTTTCATCACTTAAATCTTTAAAAAATGTAAACAAGAACAGGTTGATTGTTGTATTCCAACCGCATACATATTCGCGGACAAAACAGTTTTATAAGGAATTTGCAAAGTCTTTAAGTGCGGCAGATAAAGTATACTTACTTCCAGTTTATGCAGCAAGAGAAAAGGTGATGAAAGGAGTAAGCTCAAAATTAATATACAATTTAATTAAGAAAGAAAAGTTTCTGGTTGGAAGTGAAAATGAGCTATATGCAGATTTGATGAAATCTATTAAAAGAGGGGACAGAATTGTATTTCAAGGCGCAGGTGATGTAACAAATATGTGTGATAAATTTATAAAAGGAATTAAAGTAAAATGAGTAAGAAGAAATTAATATTATTCTTAAGTCTTTCAGGTGTAGTAGTTTTCTTGTTCATATTTTTTGCGAATAACTGGAGGAACAAAACGTACATAAATAAAATCACAATAAAAGGTAATTTAACATTAAGTGAAGAGGAAGTTCTTAAAGCAGCGGGTATCAAAGCAGATTCAGTTATTAACTTAGAAGAACTTAACCTTACTTTCATACGTGACAGGGTTGCAAAACATCCCGAAATAAAAAAAGTAGTAGTAAGCAAAGAACCACCTTCTGAATTAATAATTGATATAACCGAAAAGAAGCCTTTAGCGGTGATAATTAAGAATAATGAACTGAACTTAATTGACGAGGAGCAGGAAGTGTTTTCATTTAAGAACTATGAGAAAGCATTCGACCTTCCTGTTATAAGCGGACTTAAGACTGAAAGCACAGTACAGTACAAGAATGATATTAATATGGCAATAAATTTAATAAAAGCCGCATATTCGAAGGGAAGATATCTGCAAAACATGATTTCTGAGATCAATATGAAAGATTCAAATAAAGTGATAGTTAAGTCAAATGAAAAATCGGTATCGTTTTATTTTCCAAGAGTCGAAAAGGATGCAGTACCGATATACAAACAGAAATTAGGGCTTTACAAAAAGTTTATGGAAGAAGAGATAATAAAGAAGAATACAGAATGCCAGTATGTAGATTTACGTTATTCAAATCAAATTATTGCAAAATTTAATTAATATATCATGAAAAGTAAAAAAAGCAAAGGTATTGAAGATGAGATTATTGTAGGTCTGGATGTAGGGACTACCAAGATATGTGTGATTGTTGCTCATAAGAAGGCAAATGGTCAGATAGATATTATTGGTGTTGGGAAAGCCGCCTCTGAAGGATTAAACAGGGGTATAGTCGTTAATCCTCAAAAGACAATAGATTCAATTAAAGTAGCACTTGATCAGGCAGAATTAAATTCGGGAATACAGATTAAATCAGTTTCCGTGGGTATTGCAGGACATCACATAAGATGTATTCAGACTTCAACGATAATAGGAATTCAGAACCCTGACAGGGTAATTCAGGAAGAAGATATTGAAAGACTAAGAGAACAGGCAAGTTTAATAAAAATACCATCGGATACTCAGATTATCTCAGTTATTCCGCAGGAATACAACATAGACGGCAAAGACGGAATCTACGAATCACCTGTCGGTATGTTTGGTGTAAGGTTAGAAGCAAAAATGAACATTATAACCTGTCTAGTATCTTCAATTGATGATTTATCGAATTGCGTAAGAAGCTGCGGAGTTGAAATAGACGACATTGTTTTAGAGCCAATAGCATCTTCGTATGCAGTTCTTGAAGAAGGTGAAAAGAAAGTAGGCGTTGCGATGATTGATATAGGAGGAGGAACTACAGATATAGCGGTGTTCAAAAAGGGGGTACTGAAATATACTGCAGGTATAGGAATTGCAGGTAGTCTTGTTACAAAAGATATATATGAAACACTCGGCATATCTGAGGAAGAAGCAGAAAGAATAAAGAGGGAATACGGATTTGCTACGCAATCTGAAATATTGAATGATGATGAAATACTTATAGAATCAATAAGCAGAAAAATACCAAAGAGAACAAGGAAGAGTATACTTGCAAGGATAATTCAGGCAAGAATGCAGGACATTTTCGAACTTGCAGCAATTGAGTTAAAGAATTCGCAGATAATGAATGAACTTCCTGCAGGAGTAGTAGTTACAGGCGGCGGTTCACTAATAAAAGGGACAAAAGAACTTGCCGAAGAGATACTGGGGATGGAAGTCAACCTTGGATTGCCACGTGGTCTATCGGGCGGATTGTCCAAGGAAGTTGAGAGTCCGATTTATGCAACAGGAGTAGGACTAATACTACACAGAGCAAAAACGATAAACATGAAAGAGCGAATCCCAATGGGAACAAAAGGCAAAAAAGCATCTGCAAAGTCTGATGTTTCAATTAAAAGTTTATTGTTAAAAGTAAAAACCTGGTTTGATGAACTTTAATACAAAAATATATTTAATAAAAATTATAATTATAAATTAATTTGAAAGGGTAAACAAATGAGCATTCAATTATTACCGAACGAAACGAGCGGAGCAAAGATCAAGGTAGTTGGTGTAGGCGGAGGCGGTGGAAATATACTTAATTCTATGGTCGACAAGGGAATTGAAGGCGTAGAATTCATAGCCATCAATACTGATTTGCAGTCACTTGAAATCAGTAAGGCCGACATTAAAATCCAGATTGGTAAAAACATTACCAAGGGATTAGGAACCGGTGCAAACACTGCATTGGGTGACAAAGCTGCTGAAGAAAGCAGGGATGAAATATCACGTGCATTAGCAGGAAGTGATATGGTATTCATTACAGCAGGTATGGGCGGCGGAACGGGTACCGGAGCCTCACCACTTGTTGCAAAGATTGCGAGAAGTCTGGACATACTTGTTGTATCTATCGTAACAAAGCCATTCATATTCGAAGGAAAGCCAAGAATGAGTTCAGCTTTAGACGGAATAGAAAAACTCAAGAAGGAAGTTGACAGCTTAATTGTTATCCCTAATGAAAGAATCAGAGAGCTGATTCCGGAACGTGCAACAAAAAATCAGGCACTTGCACTTGCTAACATAGTACTTTACAATGCAACAAAAGGTATTTCACAGATTATCACAAAGACAGGTGAAATAAACGTAGACTTTGCAGACGTAAAAACAACTATGAAGAATACAGGAGATGCAATTATCGGAACAGGAATTGCAAACGGTGAAGGAAGAGCAATGAAAGCTGTATGCGAAGCACTTTCCAATCCGATACTGGAAAATATCAATGTATCAGGAGCCAAGAATGTACTTGTAAATATTGCTTCTGACGGTAATATAGGATTTGATGAAATTGATATAATTAACGGACAGGTGCAGGAAGCAGTGGGAGAGAAAGCGAATTATATTTTCGGTTTAATGGATGACAAGGATATGGATGATGAAGTAATGGTAACTGTTATTGCGACAGGTTTCAAGAAAGAAGAAGCTGCAAAGATTGAGAATAAAGAAGAGACAGTATACGGAAATGTTATTGGTATAGATACCATTAAAGAGGGACATCTGGATAAGATTCCTGAAAATATCAGTGAGCTTGACCAACCTGCAGTATTAAGAAGAAAATACAACAGCAGTGATAAACTAAATGATGATTTAAGCGAGAAGGAAACTTACAATTTTAAGAAGGCTAAGAACAGGTTTTTTGGTGAAAGCGACCTAAAAGATGTGGATCCACCAGCTTTTTTAAGAAGGTCATTAGATTAAGATAAAGAGTAAATCGTTTTTGAATATATTGGACAAAGCTGATGTTTTTATCTGCCGATAAAACAGCAGCAAAAGGAAACGGAGCATTTGCTCCGTTTCTTTTTAGATTGAAAAAGTTGCATAGAATAGCAATCTTTATACACTATTACGCAAAACTTAATTAAATCTATGAAAAACAATTTCAAGAAATTAATACTCGTATTATTTGTTATTTTAACGCCTGTTTATGTCTACTCACAGGGTACTTTAGGAGTAAACCTTGATACCGTTAAAGCCCAGAAATTTGATAACGGAAAAATGTGGACATTCGATTTCCCACCGCTTGATTATTTCCAGTCAGCATACGGTTTCAGACCAACACAGGAGTGGCTTGATAACGTCAGAATGTCTGCACTTCGTTTTGCAGATTACTGTTCTGCTTCTTTTGTTTCGGAAGACGGACTTGTTATGACAAATCACCATTGCGGTCGTGAATCAGTATCACAGGTGCAGAAAAAGGATGAAGATTTACACAAAGACGGTTTTGTTGCTATGAAGATAGAAGATGAGAGACCTGTTCCGGGATTATTCGTAGAACAGCTTACAAAAATTGTGGATGTTACAAAAGAAATTCAGGCAGCAATTGACAAAGGAAAAGACATAGAAGAGAAAGATGATTTCAAATACAACAAGATTAAAGAAATAGAAAACAGGTATAAAGAAGGAAAGAATATTATCTGTCAGGTAGTGACTTTATACAACGGTGGAGTATATTCAGCTTATATTTACAGAAAATACACAGATGTAAGATTAGTGTTCGCTCCAGAAGATCAGGCAGGATTCTTTGGAGGAGATCCGGATAACTTCACATATCCAAGGTATAATCTGGACTGCACATTTTTCAGAGTTTACGATGAAAACGGTGCACCTCTTAAGGTTACGAACTATTTTAAATGGAGCAATGCAGGTGCGGAACCAGGAGAACCTATTTTTGTGGTTGGAAATCCAGGTTCGACTTCAAGACTTTTGACTGTATCACAACTTGAATTCAAAAGAGATATAAGTGATCCTTTAATTCTGAATTATATTAACAACTTTGTTGACAGTTTACGCAGAGTAATAGCAGCAAACCCAGATAAAGAAAAAGAGCTCAATAATACTTTATTTGAATATACAAACAGCCAGAAGGTATTTGTCGGAACATTGAAAGGATTAAATGACGGTGTTTTAATGGCACGAAAGAAAGACTTTGAAAAGAAATTCCGTGCAGCAGTAGATGGGAATTCAAAATTAAAAGCTAAATATGGGAATGTATGGAATGATATTTCAGATTTAGTGAAACAAAAGCGTGAAATTTACGAAAAGAATAAGAGCGGCGATTTCAGGACATTGTACAGGAAACTGCAGGAACTTGGTGCAAAAGAAGAATATTACAATCAGATTTTAGGACGTGCAATTTATGATGTTTATGGCACATCCATTCCACCTGATGCAACATTTACGCTAAGAATTTCAGACGGTGTTATAAAGCAATATAATTATAACGGTACAACAGCACCTGCTCATACGACTTTTTACGGTTTTCTGGACAGGTATTTCTCATTTGATAAAAAAGATCCATGGTCATTGGCAGAAAGATGGTTAAAGCCACCACCTGAGTTTGATTTCGGAACACCGTTCAACTTTATATCGACGAATGATATTATTGGCGGTAATTCAGGAAGTCCGATGATTAATAAGAATGCAGAGATAGTTGGTCTGGTGTTTGATGGTAACATAGAGAGCATGCCCGGAGAATTTATATACACGGACGAAGTTCCGACGACAGTATCAGTAGATTCAAGAGGATTACTTGAAGCAATAAACGATATGTATTTATTAAAGCGTATCGGTTCTGAATTAATAAACGGAAAGATTACAAATAACTAATTTTTATAAAACACTCTAAAAGATATGTATAAGAAAATATTCAGTATTTTCATCTTAGCATTAGTTGTCTGGACAAGCGCAGCTTTTTCCCAGAACATTGGTGTTAATCTTGATACAGTTAAGTCATCAAAGTATGATATGGGTAAGATGTGGACGTTTGACTATCCACCCGTTGATTATTTGAATGAGACTTATGGTTTTAAACCAACACAGGAATGGCTCGACCACGTACGTATGTCGGCAATCAGGTTTGCTTCTTACTGTTCATCATCATTTGTTTCAGCAGATGGACTTGTGATGACGAATCACCATTGCGGACGTGAATCCGTTTCAGCAGTGGAAAAAGACGGTGAAAACCTTCACGATAACGGTTTCCTTGCCATGAAACTTGAAGATGAAAGACCAGTTCCGAATCTTTATGTGGATCAGTTAGTAAAAATGACTGACGTTACGGCAGAAGTTCACGCAGCAATGGAATCCGGAAAGACGAACGAAGAAAAGGTTGCGAACAAAACTGCAAAGATTTCAGAAATTGAAAAGAGAATTGCAGCAGAAACAGGATTTAGATGTCAGGTAGTAACTTTATACAACGGTGCTTTATATTCAGCATATGTTTATAAAAGATATACAGATGTACGACTTGTTTTTGCACCTGAAGATCAGGCGGGATTCTTTGGCGGTGATCCAGATAACTTTACTTATCCAAGGTACAATCTTGACTGTACATTTTTCAGAGTTTATGATGAAACAGGAAAACCATTAAAGACAGAGCACTATTACAAGTGGAGCACAAACGGTGCAAAAGTTGGTGAGCCTATTTTCGTAATTGGAAATCCCGGCAGGACTGAAAGGCTTAATACTTATGCACAGCTTGAATTTGCAAGAGACTATGCATTATCTGATGTAAGAAATATGCTTGATATGCTTGTAAATACATACACAGACATCATTGCAAAGAATCCAGAAAAAGGAAAAGAGCTTAACAATACATTATTCTCGATGGCAAACTCACAGAAAGTTTACATCGGAATGATTAAGGCTTTGAATGATCCTGTGATAATGGCGAAGAAAAAGCATTTTGAAAAAACTTTAAGAGCAGCAATAGATGCGAATCCGACATTGAAATCGAAGTACGGAAAAGCATGGGATGAAATTGCGGATGCTAATAAAGAAATGAGTAAGATATATCCAGAGTTGTATTCGTATTCAGTGAATGCAAGAACATCGTCTGTTCAGTTCATCGCAGCGGATAAACTTGTGACTGCGGCAATGAACAAGGAAACACTTGATGCTTCAAAAATAGAGGCAATTTATAAGAACTATGATGCCGATATAGATATGGCATTGTTAAAGTTCAGACTTGATGCAATAACAAAGAAGCTTGGTAAAGATAATGCAAACATAAAACTTCTTGCCGGTACACCTGAGTCACTCGCAGGTTCATCAGTACTTTCAACAAAAGAAGGAGCACTGGGACTGCTTTCGCAGGGCAACGATGCAATACTTAAATCGAATGATCCGTTCGTAAAATTTGCTGTTGCAACGTACGCAAGGATGAACGAAGTGAAAAAGAAGTCAGAAGAATTAAGGAATATTACAGTAGTAAACAAAGAGTTAATTGGAAGAGCAACGTTTGAAGTTTATAACACAACTATTCCGCCTGATGCAACATTTACATTAAGAATATCAGATGGCGTGATTAAGAGTTATAACTATAACGGAACAATAGCACCCCCAAAGACTACGTTCTATGGATACTACGACAGATATTATTCATTTGATAAGAAGTACCCATGGAATTTACCGGAAAGATTTATAAATCCTCCAGCGGAATTTGATAAATCAACTGCTTTCAATTTCATTTCAACAAATGATATTATCGGTGGAAATTCGGGAAGTCCAGTTATTAATAAGGACGGTGAGATTGTAGGGCTTGCCTTTGATGGTAACATCGAAAGTTTATCGGATAATTATATTTATACAACTGAAGTTCCGCACACAGTATCATTAGATTCTGAAGGAATGGTTCAGGTGATAAAGAATCTTTATAAAGTGAAGAGACTTGCTGAAGAGTTACGTTCGGGAAAGCTTTACACGGAATAAGAGAGAGACAAAGTAACAAGGTAACAAAGTAACAAGGTAACAAAGTAAGAAATATAAATATTACGAAAAGCCCGCATTAACAATGCGGGCTTTTTCATTTTAGAAAAACCAAAAGCTTTATCTTTTCAAAGAACAAAGACTTCACCAATAAGACACGAAGGTCACTAAGATAAGAATCTTTATCGTGTGCAGGAAGCACTTCTTATATATTATTGCAAAACTTTTTATATATTATTCTAGTTCTTATATTATTAAATTGGTTTAAATAAATTCAATAAAATTACTTAATGAAGACATTTTTAGAACAACTAAAGGAAAAAGTATTAGTATTCGATGGTGCCACGGGCTCAACGCTTCAGACATACGGTTTGACAGCGGATGATTTCGGAGGCAAAGAGCTTGAGGGGTGTAATGAATATCTTGTGAAGTCAAAGCCGGAGGTTGTTACTAAACTTCATTCGTATTTCCTGGAAGCAGGTGCAGACGTGATTGAAACAAATTCGTTTGGTTCGGCATCGATTGTTTTAACTGAATATAATATTGCAAACCTCGACTACGAGCTTTCGAAGAGAGCTGCGGAACTCGCAAAGGCAGTTGCGAAAGAGTTTTCGACAGATATGAAGCCGCGATTTGTTGCCGGTTCGATTGGACCGACGACGAAACTTCCTTCGCTTGGTCACATTACTTTTGACGATATGGAAGAGTCATATTATAGGCAGATGAGCGGGTTGTTTGACGGGGGAGTGGATTTGTTCTGCATAGAGACGTGTCAGGATTTGCTTCAGATAAAATGTGCACTTTCGGCGGCGGACAGAATTTTCCGCGATAAGAAACGCAAGCTTCCTGTGATTGTTTCCGTTACTGTTGAAACGATGGGCACGATGCTTATGGGAACGGATATTTCGGCGGCACTAACTGTTATTGAGCCTTATGATATTGTTGACATTATAGGGATGAACTGTGCGACCGGTCCGAAGGAAATGGAAGAGAACATCCGTTATCTTTGCCACAATTCACCGAAGAATGTTTTCTGTATGCCGAATGCGGGAATACCTGAGAACATAAGCGGTAAGGCGCATTACCATCTTTCGCCGGATGAGATGGAAAAGTGGGCAACACTTTTTGTAAAAGATTTTGGTGTGAAGGTTGTTGGGGGCTGCTGCGGAACGAATGCAGAGCATATCAAGAAGTTAAGTGAGGTTTCGGAACGTATTTCGCCGGCAGAAAGAAAATGGAATTATGCATCGTCAGTTGCTTCGCTTTACGGTACGGCGACGATGACGATAGACCCTGCGCCTGTGCTGGTGGGCGAGCGCTGCAATGCGAACGGTTCGAGACAGTTTAAGAATCTTCTTGAGAAAGAGGATTACGATGCGATGGTGAATATGGCGAAGGAGCAGGTGAAAGAAGGGGCTCATATACTTGACATTTGTGTTGCGTATGTCGGGCGCGATGAAGTACGCGATATGACGGAGGTGATAAAGAGATTTAATACGGCGGTGACGCTTCCGCTGATGATAGATTCGACAGAGGTGAACGTGATAGAAACGGCGCTGAAACTTTATGCAGGCAGGGCAATTATAAATTCGATAAATTTTGAAGAGGGTACCGTGAAGGCAGACAAGATACTGACACTTGCGAAGAGGTTTGGAGCGGCAGTAGTTGCGCTTTCGATAGATGAGGAAGGACAGGCATACGAGTTTGATAAGAAAGTAGCGATTGCAAAACGTATACGCGACCATGCAGTGAAGGTGCATAATTTCAGAGAAGAGGATTTGATATTTGATACACTGACGTTCCCGCTTGGTTCGGGGCAGGAAGACCTGCGGAAGAGCGGAATGAATACGATAAACGCGATTCGCGAGATTAAAAAGATAATGCCGAAATGCAAGACTATTCTGGGGCTTAGCAACTGTTCGTTTGGTTTGAGTCCGCATATACGGCACGTGCTGAATTCGGTATTTTTGCATTATGCAATAGAGGCGGGGCTTGATATGGTGATTGTTCATGCGGGGAAAATAATGCCGCTTTACAAGATAGACGAGAAGGGGCGCGAACTCTGCACGGATTTGATTTTTGATAACAGACTATACGAAGAAGCAGGGAAATAAACTTCTTTGCTATTCAAATCTTAGAGATGCAATTCAGTTGTAACGGTTTTTACTGTTATACTTACCTATTATAATTTCAAAGTTCAGATATTTAGTATTCGAGATGTTGATTTGTTGAGTGGGAGATTCAACGTGATGACCCCGAGATTAAACGTGATGACCCCGAGATTCAACGTGATGACCCCGAGATTGAACGTGATGACCCCGAGATTGAACGTGATGACCCCGAGATTAAACGTGATGACCCTGAGATTCAACGTGATGACCCCGAGATTGAACGTGATGACCTTGAGATTCAACGTGATGACCCCGAGATTGAACGTGATGACATTGAGAGTTAAAATGTGGTGTTGGAATTTTGAAAAGGAATGTTTAATTTTGGAAAAAGGAGCAAAATATGCTGAAATATAACGTTAAAAATCTGATGAGGCTGAGGGGGATTAGCGAGCCGTGTGCGTTTTTGAAGATGCACGGGTTTGCGAAGGGAACGGCGACGAGGATTGCGAGGGAGAAGATGCTTGGGTTGTCGCCGAGGCAGGTGGAGCAGTTGTGCGTGGCGCTGAAGTGTACGCCGAGCGATTTGTACTGCTGGACGCCAGAGAAGGGCGAGACGGCGACGGAGAACCATCCGCTGTGGAAGCTGCGGGAGCGGGCGGTGATGAGCGTGGCGGATGTGGGTAAGGGGATTCCGGCGGAGAAGATGGGAGAGTTTCTGGAGAAGGTGAAGAAGATGGAAGAGGAGATGAAGGGGTGAGGCTGATTGCGGGATGACACTGCCTGGAGACGCTTCGCGTATCTGCTTCGCGAGTGGGGATGACACTTTTTTATGCCTTCCCAAGCTGGAGCTTGGGAAGGAGGGGGGAAGGGTGCGGAGGGCACAAACAATATGGAACCCCAGCAATGAGTTGGGGTTTTTTGTTAATGAGTCGGGGGGGTTTTATTGCTTGGAACTATTCTGGTGAAATTTACATTTTAGAGAGTGAATTAATTAAAATACGAAGAAAATGAGATATTTAATGTTTGTTTTGGTTGTAATTTTGGGGCTTACAACAAACCTGTTTGGGCAGGAAAAAGGGGGGATTTCGGGTAGGGTTGTTGATAAGATTAATCAGCAGCCGGTGATTGGTGCGGTGATTGAGGTGATTGGTGCGGGTTTGAAGGCGGGTAGCGATGATAATGGTTTTTATTATCTGGAGACTGTTCCTGCGGGGAGATATTCGCTGAGGTTTACTGCAATCGGGTATCAGATGTATGTGATTGATAATGTGGTTGTGAATTCGGGTGTGATTACTGATGTGAGGGCGGAGCTTGATATTGTTGCTGTGGATGAGATTGTTGTTGAGGATGAGAGGTTTTCGAAGCCTGATGATATTTCTTCTTCATTTAAGAATCTGAGTTCGCAGGAGATTCGTACGGCACCGGGAGGTTTTGAGGATGTTGGGCGTGTGGTTCAGACTTTGCCGGGTGTTGCTTATGTTAATGACGGAAGGAATGATTTGATTGTTCGCGGTGGTGCGCCTTCGGAGAATTTGTTTTTGGTGGATAATGCTTATGTTCCGAATATAAATCATTTTGGTTCGCAGGGTGCGACCGGGGGTCCGGTGAGTATTATTGATTTAGGTTTTGTGCGAGAGGTGAATTTTATTACGGGAGGTTTTTCTGCAAAGTATGGTGATAAGCTTTCATCGGTTCTTGAGATTAAGCAGCGTGAGGGGAGCAGGATAAAGTTTATGACTGATTTGAATCTTTCGGCAACGGGTTTTGGAGCGGTGCTTGAGGGTCCGATTGGTTCGAGCAAGAGGGGTTCGTGGCTAGTTTCGGCAAGAAGAAGTTATCTGGATTTTATTTTCAATGCGGCAGGATTTGGTTTTGTGCCTGAGTATTATTCTCTTCAGGGAAAGGGAGTTTATGATTTGAATAAGAGTAACTATCTTACGCTTAATTTTATCAGTAATCTGGATAATGTGAAGTTTAACAATACGGATGAGAAGAAGAAACAGGATAATTCTGTGATCATCGGGAGTGACCAGTCGGGGTATGTGTTTGGAGCGGAGTGGAAATCGCTGTTATCGGGGAAGGCTTATTCGCTTTTTAATCTGACGAGGACTTTTACGAATTATAATTATACGGGTACGGACGTGAACGGGAATGTTTATTTTAAGAATAAATCGAAAGAAGGTGAGACGAGTTTAAAGGGTGAATATTATCTTCAGGCGTTTACGACGGGTCAGTTTTCGGCAGGTGCAGAGGGAAAGCTTGTGAATTTTAAGAATGAGATTAAGAAAGATATTGATACGCTTTATTATGTTAATCCTTTGACGAACGGCAGGTATGTGCTTGATGCTGTGAACCTGAATGATGATGAGTATACATACAAGGCGTCGGCATTTGCACAGTGGACACAGTTTTTTCTGAACAGGTTTAAGGTGAATGTGGGGCTGCGTTACGATTATTTTGACTACATAAATAAGAAAGGTTATTTGTCTCCGCGGGCATCTGCACAGGTTACACTTCTACACGATTTTTATCTGAATATGAGTTACGGAATATTTTATCAGACGCCTTCTTATGTGTGGCTGGTATCGAATGCAGTGAACAGAAATCTGGAGGATATACGTGCAGACCATTATGTTGCGGGTTTGGAGTACATAATAATGCCTGACCTTAAGGCGAGTGTGGAAGTTTATTATAAAAAGTATGACAAATATCCTGTGAGTACTACGCGTCCATATTTTATACTTTCTAACAGCGGCGGTAGTTTTGATACGCAGAATGATTTCGGGCTTGAGCCGCTTGTTTCAGCAGGGACGGGTAATTCCAGGGGTGTAGAATTTTACGTACAGAAAACACTTTCGAACAATTATTATTTTAACATAAATCTATCGCTGTTTAATGCGAAGTATAAATCTCTTGATGGTATAGAGCGTTCGAGTGATTTTGATAATAAGGTATTGTTTACTGCGTTTGGCGGGTATCAGTTGAAAAATAACTGGACGGTTGCGGGGAAGTTCAGGTATGCGGGCGGAAGACCTTATACTCCGATAAATCCTGCTGACGGTACGCAGCTTGTTTCGGAATATAACAGTGCAAGGCTGCCGGATTATTATTCGCTGGATATCAGGGTGGAAAAGAAATGGAATTTTGCGAAGTGGACTTTGAATACTTATATAGATATACAGGATATTACGGGCAGGAAGAATGTGACGGCGTACAAATGGAATAAATTTACGAGGACGATAGAAACGCAGAATAGCATCGGGGTGCTGCCAACAATAGGAATAAATGCGATGTTTTAGTCAAATGGACTTTTAAAAGACGGCAAAAATGCGTAGTTTGTAGCTCAAAAATTAATAATAAACAGATGAAAAAGTTGGTTGTGGTGCTGTTCTTAGTACTGATTTACAGTAATTCTTATTCGCAGATGTTTAATAAGTTTTCGATAGCTGCGGGACCTGTATTCGGCTGGAATGTTCCATCAATGACGGATTTGAACGCAGAATTAACCAAAGCAGGACTACCGGAATTTTCGAAAAGCGGAGTATTTGCAACGGGAGGTTCGGTATTTCTTGATTTACCGGTGGTGAAAGGTTTGAGAGTTGGTTATACAGGTTATGGATTTACGACAAATTCGAGTTCTACATACAGCACAAATTCGAAATTAGCAGAGTTTTCTTTTTCAACTAATGCAGTATCGATAGAATTTACGAAGAAACTTGGGAAAACATTTGATTATACATTTGGCGGGATGTTTGGAGTTGGTTCGACAAACTTGAAACTTGTGAACTATGCGAACTCTTATAAGGAATGGAACATAAACCATTATTTGACTGATACAAATTCAAGCGGTCACAATACATTAACGTTTAAAAACACATCATATTCGATAGTGCCGCAGGCAGGTATCGGATTGCACGCTACAAAATTCCTGTACTTTAAGCTTGATGCAGGATATCTTTTAACAATAAACTCCAAATGGAAACTTGATGAACTGATAGAAGTGAATAATTTCCCTTCGGGCATTAAGGCGGACGGCTTTATGGTGAAGCTTGGAGTGTTTGTCGGGTTATTTGTTGATTAAAGAAATTTTTAGATATAAATGAAAAATATTTTAGTTACCGGCGGTGCCGGTTTTATAGGCAGTAACTTTGTGAAGTATCTGTTGCAGAATTTTGATTACAATGTAATCAATTTTGACAAACTGACGTATGCGGGAAACCTTGAGAATCTAACGGACATAGAGAAAGATCCCCGTTACACATTTTTCAAAGGTGATATTTGCAGTGAGCAAGATGTAGAGAAGGCGCTGACTGAAAACAAAGTGGATACGATTGTAAACTTTGCGGCAGAGTCGCACGTTGACAGAAGTATACTGGGACCGAAAGAGTTTATAGTGACGAACGTTATAGGAACGCAGGTGCTGCTTGAAGCCGCAAGGAAGCTCGGGATAGAAAAATATTTGCAGGTTTCGACTGATGAGGTTTACGGTTCACTTCCTGAGGATAAGCCTGAGCTGTTATTTACGGAGAAGACTCCGATAACGACTAACAGTCCTTATTCAGCATCGAAGGCATCTGCTGATTTATTGGTAAATGCATATTACCATACTTTTAAAATGCCGGTTTTGACTACGAGATGTTCGAACAATTATGGTCCATATCAGTTTCCGGAGAAGCTAATACCACTTATGATTGCAAAGGCAGTTGACGGACAGAAACTTCCTGTTTATGGAGACGGCAAGAACGTTCGTGACTGGCTATACGTGGAAGACCACTGTTCGGCGATATGTGAAGTGTTGCATAAAGGAAAGATTGGAGAGGTTTACAATATCGGTGGCAACAATGAATGGTACAACATAGATATTGTGAAGATAATATTGAAGATTCTTGGCAAAGGCGAAGACCATATTACGTACGTAAAAGACAGACCCGGACACGACAGAAGGTATGCGATAGATTCGAGCAAGATTATGAAAGAACTTGGCTGGGCACCAAAGTATCAGTTTGACGGCGGAATAGAGAAGACGATTAAGTGGTACGTAGAGAATGAGAACTGGTGGAGAAGAATAATGAAGGGAGAGTATCTGAATTATTTTGAGAAGAACTATTCAAATAAAATGTAATTTTGGTTTGAAAAAAATTATTAAGAAAATTAAATTTACGGTCAATAAAAATTAAATATGTCAATTAAAGTAGAAAATCTAAGTAAGTTTTACGGCGCTCAGCAAGCCGTGAAAAATATTTCGTTCGAAATAAAGTCGGGTGAAGTTGTGGGGTTTCTTGGACCAAACGGTGCAGGGAAATCGACAACGATGAAGATGATAACAACATATCTTACACCTAATGACGGAGTAATAAAAGTTAACGAAATAGATGCGACGGAAGAACCTATTCAGGTAAGGAAGAAAATAGGTTATTTGCCAGAACAGAATCCGTTATACAATGATATGAATGTTATCGATTATTTAAACTATGCTGCAGAACTTCAGTCTGTGCCAAAAGCAGAAAGACCTGAAGCAGTAAAGAAAATGGTGAAAGTATGCGGACTTGATGACGTGAAACATAAAGATATTGGTGAACTCTCGAAGGGTTATAAACAGAGGGTTGGACTAGCTCAGGCAATGATTCACAATCCGGATGTATTATTACTGGATGAGCCTACTTCGGGTTTGGATCCAAATCAGATAATTGAAATCAGAAAATTAATTAAAGACCTTGGAAAGCATAAAACTTTAATGCTGTCTACACATATACTTCAGGAAGTTCAGGCAACCTGCGACAGGGTTATTATTATTAATAACGGTGAAATTGTAGCAGACGGAACAACAGATTCACTGCAGAGAAGTTTCCAGGGACAGTTATCGATAAAGTTATACCTAAAGAAAGATGCTAGATTCGGAAGAGAGAAGATAATCGATGCACTGCAGTCTATTAAGAGTATTGACAAAGTGAGAGTTACAGGTGATACGGATAAGTCGTGGATGCTTGATATCTCTGCAACAAAAGGTACTGATGTAAGAGAAGAAATATTCAGAAAGATAGTATCAATGGATATGGTATTGCTTGAGTTACATCAGGAAGAAACATCCCTTGAAGATATATTCAGAAAATTAACAACATAAATTATAATGAATAACAGTATAACAATATTTAAAAAGGAATTAAAATCGTATTTCACTTCGCCTGTTGCATACATCATAATGGTGGTGTTTTTAATACTGACAGGTTGGTTTTTTACGAGCAGTCTTTTTGTAAGCGGAGTAGTAACGATGAGAGGTGTGTTTGATATTGTACCTTTCATACTGCTGTTTTTTATCCCTGCGATTTCAATGAGAACATTTTCGGAGGAAAAGAAATCAGGAACGATAGAACTTCTTTTAACAAAACCATTATCGGATTTCGATATAGTTCTTGGTAAGTTTTTGTCAACTTTAACGATGGCAGTATTAACAATGGCACCGACACTGATTTATGTAATCAGTCTGAAATTTCTTGGACCATTAGATTTGGGTTCGGTGATAAGTGCATACATAGGGTTGATACTGATGTCAGGTATTTATATCGGCGTAGGGCTTTTGGCGTCGTCGTTAACGGAGAACCAGGTAGTAGCATTTATCATCAGCTTCCTGATGATTTTTGTACTATTTATGCTTAATAAAATTTTAATGTTTGTGCCGACACCTCTGGTATCAACATTGGAATACATCAGCAGTGATTATCATTTTGGAAGTATATCGAGGGGTGTTTTGGATACAAAAGACATAGTGTATTATTTCAGCGGGATTGCAATATTATTATTATTAACAAAAACGTCATTAGAAAGCCGTAAATGGTAATTATAAAATTTTAAACAAGAAATGAACAGAAAAGATTTAAAAAAAGACACATTAATAAAATTAGCAATAATTATCGGAATAATTATTGCGGTAAATATAATTGCAAGCAGAATATTTACCCGTGTAGATTTAACGAAAAATAAATCGTATACATTATCTCCGGTGAGTAAGGAAATAGTAGGGAATATTCAGGATAAGATTGTTATAAAGGCTTTCTTCAGTGACAATCTGCCGGCTCCTTATAATACACTCAGGAGGAATGTGCAGGATATATTAAGCGACTACAGGTCTTATTCAAACGGTAATCTGAATTTTGAGATATTTAATCCTACTGGAGAAGAAGAAAACGGAGATATGCAAAAGGAAGCTCAGAAGTACGGGATACAACCTGTGCAGATTCAGGTTATAGATAATGACAAGCTGGAAGTGAAAAAAACATACCTTGGTATGGCAATACTTTATCAGGGGAAACAGGAAGTTCTTCCAGTGATACAGACAGCTGCAAACCTTGAATATGATTTAACGAGTGCAATAAAGAAACTTTCAACTGAAAAGAAGAAGAAGATAGGATTCCTTACAGGTAACGGTGAATATGATGTAACAAAGTTTAATAATATTTTCAATATTTTATCAGGACAGTATGAAGTTACAAAAGTGGATGTTGTAAATACGAGAGTAATTCCCTCTGATCTGACAACACTTGTTGTTTTCGGACCTAAATCAGAAATTCCTGAATGGCAGAAATTTCTTATAGACCAGTACATAATGCAGGGCGGAAACGTAGCGTTTTTACTGAACAAGGTTATTCCTAATTTTCAGCAACAGATTGTAATAGGAGATATAGTTAAGAATAATCTGGATGATATGCTTTCGAGCTACGGTCTTGTATTAAACGGAGACCTTATAAGAGATGCTCAGTGCTCACAGGTGCAGGTACAATCGCAAATGGGAATTCCGCTTTCGATTAATTATCCTTATTTCCCGAGTATAACAAATATCAACAGGGAAATATCAGCATTTAAAAATATCAATGCAGTTGTTACATCATTCGTAAGTTCAATCGATTTGAGTGCAGCAAATGGAAAAGGATTAAAAGTTACACCATTGCTTACAACATCTGAAAAGTCAGGAAAGGCTGATGGATTTTTCCTGCTTAACATAGAGCAGTTTCAGAATTTAAAGAAATCGGCATTTGATTCATTGTTCAACTCTAAACCATTCGTGGTAGGAGCAGTATATGAAGGCAGTTTTAACAGTTTCTACACAGGGAAACCCGTACCGAAAGATACAGCAAAGGGTGTAAAAGACTTTTTAGGTGAACAGATAAATGCATCGAAAAAACCTTCGAAGATTGTATTAATCGGTGATGCAGATCTTGCGAATGAAGAGCAGAGGCCGCCTAAAGATAATATTACATTTTTTGTGAACATGATTGATTATTTATCAGATGATGTAGGTTTAGCACAGATCAGAAGTAAGGATACTTCGGATGCGCCGATAGAGGAAGTTACAGATGCAACGAAGAAATTTGTAAAGTATTTTAATTTAATTTTCCCACCGGTATCTGTTTTACTGGTAGGGTTTATAATCTGGAACAGAAGAAAATCTAAAAAGAAATTATTACAATCAAAGTAATCTGGATATGAAAAAGAAAAATAACATATACACATACGGAATAATTTTAGCTGTGCTTTTAGTAGCGGCTTATTTTGTAATGCGCGATACTTCGGGTGAGAAGAAAACGCTTAAACTTGAAGAAAAACTTTTTGCAGTGGACTCAGCTTCAATAGATAAGCTTGAGCTAAAAAGAAACGGTAAGAGTATAACTCTTGAGAGAAAAGGCAGTTTATGGAATGTTACATCGCCTGTACTGTATGCTGCAAATCAGCAATTCGTTGCAAGTGCGGTTTCAAATCTGAAGAGTTACAAAGTATCAAGTATAGTATCAGAAAATCCAAGCAATAAAGGGTTTTATGGTTTTAACGATACAAACGTTACGCAGTTGAACATTTATCAAAATGGTACTTTAGCCGGAACAATACTTATTGGCAAGGCATCAACCGGTGCATCCCAAACTTACATAAAGAAAGCGGACAATGATAAGATATATCTTGCTGAAGAATTTCTTTATAACAATTTTGTAAAGTTTGATTTTACTGAATGGAGAGATAAAGCAGTAGTTTCGATTCCAAGAGGTTCGGTGAAAACAATTGATTTTATGCCTGAGAATGAAAAGTATACAGTCACATTAGATTCCACAAGCAGAGGTTATATTGGCAAGGACAGTGTTTCAACAGCTGCATTTGACGGAGTAATGAATATGCTGCAAAACTTTAATACACAGAATTTCAAAGATACTACTGTTTCTGCAGATTCAAAGGCACAATATTCGCTTAAAGTGAACTGGGGCAAGGAAACTGAATTTAAGTTTATTAAATATGGTGACCCTGAAGCAAAACGCTTTTTAATGCAGGTATCCGGAATAAATCAGATTTTTGAAGTGGATGACAATTTTGTAAAGACGTTTGTTAAAACAAGGAAGGAAATGCTTGGTCAAAAATAAAGACTCTAAACTGAGTTAAAAAGTGACTTGTAATTAATTTTTGATTTTATTCTTTTATAATACGAATATTAAATTAATAAATGTTATATCTAGTACTACTTATAATATCGAGTTATCTGGTCGGAGCAATTCCTTTTGCTTTGATTATCGGGCAGATTTTTAAAGGAAAAGACATCCGTAAATACGGCAGCGGTAATCTTGGTTCTACGAATGCATTCAGAACTTTAGGTATTCCATATGGTATTCTTGTTCAGATATTAGATATTGGAAAAGGACTTTTTGTTGTAATGGTTTTAGCGAACATAATGTTTGATAATCTTCCATTCAGCAACATTACTCCATTTGATGATATTACGCTTGTCAAGATTATTGCCGGAGTATCAGCGGTTATAGGGCATACGTTTTCAGTATTCGTAGGGTTTAAAGGCGGTAAGGGAATTAACACTGCTTTGGGCATGCTGATTTCACTATCTCCTGTAGAAGCATCGGTAAGTGCAGGATTCTTTGTTCTGATTTTGCTTTCTTCGGGTTATGTTTCACTTGGTTCAATTGCAGCATCGTTTATATTTCCTGTAACCATGTTTGTACGTGAGCATTTGTTTAAAGTAGAAATAGATGGCTACAAAACTTTATTATTTTTTAGTATGGCAGTATCTATTTTTCTGATTTATAATCACAGGTCTAATATCAAGAGATTATTATACGGCGATGAAAACAGATTTGAAAAGTTATGGAAGATACGTTTCTTTTATATAAAAGCACCATTAGGAAAAAAATAGAATAAAAAATTGAAAATATCAGTATTAGGAGCTGGCGGGTGGGGAACAACACTCGCCATTTTATTATCAAAGAACGGGCATAAAACAACGCTTTGGGAGTATAACAAAGAGTATGCAGAGACGTTAAAAGAATACAGGGAAAACTTTTATTATCTGCCTAAAGTGAAGATTCCCGGTAATATTAAAATCACAAGCGATACTAAGCTGGCATTAAGTGAAAGTGAAGTACTTTTATTTGTTGTACCGACTCAGTACATTAGAAAAAGTTTTGAGGATTTTAAAGGGTATGATTTGCGTGATAAAGTAATTATGAGTGCCTCTAAAGGAATTGAGAATAATACATATTTACTTGTATCGGATATTTTAAGTGACATATTCAGGGTTAGAAAGAATAAACTTGCCTGTATTTCCGGACCATCGCATGCAGAAGAAGTTTCTAGGAAAATTCCAACAACTGTTACGTGTGCAGCCGGTGATATAAATCTGGCTAAAAAGCTTTCAGCAGCATTTTCAAATAATTATTTTCGGGTTTATTCAAACAATGATTTGATAGGTACAGAGCTGGCGGGTGCATTGAAGAATGTAATAGCTATTGCCGCAGGTATTTCTGATGGTGCAGGATACGGCGATAATACTAAGGCAGCGCTGATGACAAGAGGAATGAGAGAAATTATGAGGCTTGGAATATTACTTGGGGCAAAAAGAGAAACGTTTTTTGGGCTTGCAGGAATAGGTGATTTAATTGTAACCTGTTCTTCGAAACATTCAAGAAACAGGTATGTAGGTGAACGTATTGGAAAGGGAGAGAAACTAAAGACAATACTGAATGATATGAAGATGGTAGCTGAGGGTGTTGCAACAACAAAATCAGCCTTTGAATTGTCGAAAAAGTTTAAAATAGAATTACCTATTACACACAAAGTATACGATATGTTGTTTAAGAATGTATCTGCAAATAAGGCAATGACTGATTTGATGAAAAGAAAGCTTAAGACCGAAATAGAGAATAAAGACTATATGATAATCTGATTATATATTTAGTATTAGAGACCGATTAGATACTGGTTTAAGACTGGTTAGATACTGGTTTAAGACTGGTTAGATACTGGTTTAAGACTGCTAAGAGACTGTTTAGAGAACAATCAGAGGCCAAATAAAAACCAATCAGAGACCAATCAATTTAAGACCATACCAATACAAGTTTAATTTTAATCTATGTACAATAATTTAGAAATTAAATTATTTTACGAATTTAGTATTTATGGTTATTACAGGAATGATTACTAGTTTTGTTTTCATCTTCTTCATATCAAAAATAAATATGGAATCTTTAAAAGGAAACAAATTGTTTATATATTTGAGAGATAGAAAACGCATAAAATTGGTATGTGCTGAAAAGCCTTTAAATACAGGGGTTTTGCAGATATTTACTAAATTGGTATGTTAATATGTATTCTACTTTTTTAGAATTAGTGTAATAAAAAGTGACACATGAAAGATTAATAATGAAAAAGTATTAATAACTGTGTTGACAATTAATAATAAACTGCTTATATTTGTTAATCATTTAGAAATTCTTACATAATTCTAATTAAAACCTAATTAATGTATTGACTTTTGAAAATAAAGTCATTATCTTTGTAGATGTTCTTAAATGAATAAAATTGTTCTTTAAAATATTCGAGCCCAAAGTTAATAACACAAAGAGTAAACAAAATGTGCGATTAGGATTAAACGGTAGTTAAATCATAAGTTTGATTTACTACGGAGAGTTTGATCCTGGCTCAGGACGAACGCTGGCGGCGTGCTTAATACATGCAAGTCAACGACTTTTAAGATAGCAATATTTTAGAGGGAGTGGCGCACGGGTGAGTAACACGTAGGTAATCTGCCTTCAGGACTGACACAACTCGTCGAAAGACGGGCTAATATCAGATAATGCAGCGGCTCCGCATGGAGACAGTTGTTAAAGTACAAGCGCCTGAAGATGAGCCTGCGGTCCATTAGCTAGTTGGTAGAGTAAAAGCCTACCAAGGCAACGATGGATAGCTGGTCTGAGAGGATGATCAGCCACACTGGAACTGAGACACGGTCCAGACTC